>CALDGA010000104.1 GCA_937942085.1 uncultured Flavobacteriales bacterium | reverse complement strand
CAATAACGATGAATACAAGGCGACGTTGGTGGGCACGGATCCCACGACGGATATTGCGCTATTGAAGATTGAGGCAAAGGAATTGGACTATGTACAAGTGGCCAATTCCGATAATGTCCGCCTGGGCCAATGGGTCTTGGCGGTGGGCAATCCGTTCAACCTTACCAGCACCGTGACGGCAGGCATCATCAGTGCCAAAGGGCGCGACATCAACATCATTGACGAGCAGAGCGCCATTGAGAGCTTCTTGCAAACGGATGCCGCGGTCAACCCAGGCAACTCTGGCGGGGCCTTAGTGAATACGGCGGGGGAATTGGTCGGAATTAATACCGCCATCTCTTCCCGCAGCGGTTCATTTGAGGGCTACAGCTTCGCCGTGCCTTCTAACCTCATGCTCAAGGTGGTCAAGGATCTGAAGGATTTTGGCCGAGTACAGCGCGCCTTCATGGGCATTAACTACAATGAAGTAACCACTGCGCTCGCCGCCGAACTCGACCTCAACGTCAATTCCGGAGTCTATGTTGCGAATGTCATCGCGGGCGGTGCTGCGGACGATGCGGGCCTCAAGCTGGGCGATGTGATCATCAATGTTGCAGGCAAAGAAGTGCGCAGCGGGGCCGATTTAACCGAAGCCCTCGGCCAACACCGTCCTGGTGAACGCCTCGACATTGTGGTGAACCGCAACGGTCAGAATAAGAAGTTTGAGCTGTTGCTCAAGAATAAATTGGGCACCACAGAAATGCTGACCAAAGAAGAAGAGCTCCTCAGAAGCTTTGGAGCGGAACTCGAAAACCTCAGCGCCAACGACAAGCGCAGGCTAGGCATTCGCTATGGCATCCGCGTTGCTGCAATCTTGGGCGGTCGCTTCGAGAAGGCAGGCATCCCGGAAGGATTCATCATCATCAAGCTCAACAACATATATATCGACGAGGTAGAGAAGTTTGAAAACCTCACACGCCAATTCAATCCTGGGGACGGCGTCCTCATCCAAGGATTTGAGCCGAATGGCAAGGCGAATTACTATGCCTTTGAGTGGTAATCTCTAGAGCGAGATGAAATTTTTGATACGAGCGGGCCTGCGGCCCGCTCGTATTTTTTTCGCCGTCCGGCGGCCGCTAAGTGTAAAAATTACACACCCGAAAAAGAACTCAACATATTGTTTTACAGGAGTTTAAAAGTTTGTTTTTGGGTAGGCGGTGGTGGAATTGGTCCCTAACTTTGCAGTTAAGAACCACCAACATTTCACCTACTATGATTGCTCAAAATGAGTACTCTCAAAAAGTCGGGCTTCGCATCGAAAACGAGCGACTCGCCGTGGACATCAGTGCTTGTGTACACGAATTATTTTACAACCGCGGTGTGGAGATTGTGTTGTTTCGCAACCAGTTGCGCGACAAAAGCTCCAGCCAAATCCTAGAACTTCACCAGTATGCCAATGATTTTGTGGGCAAGGCCATTCCCGTGGACCGCACCCTCGAAATGCTCAAGGCATTGAAGCGCACGGGGATCGAGCATGCCAAAATAGATATTGGCAAACTCACCCACCAATGGACGCTGACAGACGTTACCGCAGAAGCCTTCATCATCAACACCCTCGGGCACTTGTTCCGTACCCCTACCCTTGAACCGCGCGACGTGGTGTTGTTTGGCTTTGGCCGTATTGGCCGACTCTTGGCCCGTGAACTCATCGTGCAGGAAGGAAGTGGGAACCAGCTGCGCTTGCGTGCTGTGGCCGTTCGCAGCATAGATACTGCCAGCCTCCACAAACGCGCCTCGTTGTGGAAAATTGATTCCGTACACGGGGATTTCCCTGGAACCGTACTAGTGGATGAAGAGCGCATGGCCCTTGTGGTAAACGGGCGTCCCATCTACTTCATTCCCACGTCAAACCCTGCAGAGGCAGATTACGAAGCCTATGGCATTAAGGACGCCCTGCTGATCGACAACTCTGGGGCCTTTAGAGATGATGTTGCCTTAAGTAAGCATTTGGCCGCAAAGGGAGTGGACAAGGTTTTGTTGACCGCACCCGGCAAGGGCATCCCAAATGTGGTGCACGGCGTGAACCAAATGGACGTGAGTAAAAAAGACCGCATTATTTCTGCGGCCAGTTGTACGACCAATGCCATCTCTCCTGTGCTCAAGGTAATGAACGACCATTTTGGCATTACCAAGGGGCATTTGGAAACCATCCATGCCTACACCAACGATCAGAATTTGGTCGATAACATGCATAAGAAGTACCGCCGCGGTCGTGCAGCAGCCATGAACATGGTCATCACCGAAACGGGGGCCGGCCAGGCCGTAGATAAGTGTATTCCAGGCTTGGGCGCTAAGTTGACCTCATCTGCCATTCGTGTGCCTGTGCCGAACGGCTCCTTGGCCATTTTGAATTTGCAATTAGAAAAACAAACGAACCTCGAGGAACTTTTGAGCACCTTCAAGCAGGTAGCCTTGGAAGGGCCGCTGGTTGAACAGATCCACTACAATACCTCGAATGAACTCGTATCGAGCGATATCGTTGGAAATGCCGCACCGAGCATTTTCGATGTACACGCTACCCAGGTCACACCAGATGGCATGACCGCCATCTTATACATCTGGTACGACAATGAATATGGATATAGTCGCCAAGTCTTGCGACTGGCCAAACACTTCACGGGCGTGCGGCGCCCGGCGTACTATTAAAGAAAAAACCGGGGCTCGCGCCCCGGTTTTTTTTATTCGTTGATGATGAGTTGCAGTAGCCCAGCGTTGGAGTTGATGCTTTCTTCCAAGCTGATCATACTCTCGGTGTTCTCCACCCCTTCTATGTCGTTGATGCGGAAGATCACGTCTTTCGCGTGCGAGGCGTCGCGGCAACGAATCTTACAGAAGATTCCATATTTACCCGTAGCCAAATGTGCTACCGTCACCTCAGGAACTTCGCGCAACAGCTCGATGATATCCGGCGAAGACAAGGAACGCTTAGTATACAGACCTACGTACGCAATGAATCCAAAGCCAAGTTTTTCGTAATCCACACTGATGGAGGTACTCTTGATGATCCCTAAAGATTCCATCTTCTTTACACGAACGTGAATAGTTCCTGGGCTAACCAATAAGTCCTTGGCAATTTCGGTGAATGGCTTTCTAGCGTCCTTTACCAAGTACTCTAGAATTTGCTTGTCGAGTTTATCGATTTTCATAAGTGTGAGTTAACGTTCGTAAAAGTAAGAAATAAGCATTTTGCAGTATTCACAATTTAAAACGCTAATTATTACACAAATTTAGGTAGAAATTTATTTCTCATTCAAAAAACTCATCGTATTCTTGTACCGAACACAACGATTAAGGATAATCCTTATTCAAAAATCAAAAAAGCACATTTATGACTGACGCACACAACGTATCAACCGCCAATGCACCTTTGTACACGATCAACAATCCTGAGAGCGTTATCGAGGTATACTTGGATTTAGATAACGATGTAGTTCGTGAGTTGAAGTGTTTGAACTACAATAGATGTAAGGAATATACTTACCCTATTAATGACTATTTAGAACGATACAGCCACCACCCTGCAGGCGAAGCCATCAAAGCAGAGCTGGACGCTGTTCAAGCATAAACAATCTTTCCGTTCACTCTGTTTGTATTTGGGTTAAGGTAGCGCTGGGGAAAGCAGCGCTACTTTTTTTTGCGCCAAAAAAATGGCCCGAAGGGCGTTTGTTATTTCTTCACGAAGGGCAGTTTCACTACCTTTGCTTTAATGAGCTTCTCACGAATTACTACCGCAAACTCACTTCCTTCCTCGGCCAGTGCCACGGGAACATAACCCATCCCGATGTTTTTACCGGTGGTAGGGCTGTTGGTTCCTGAGGTCACACGCCCAATGACATTGCCTGCTAGATCTGCAATCTCGTAGCCGAGTCTTGGAATGCCTCTGTCGATCATTTCAAATCCGACGAGCCTCTGGCTCACGCCCGCTTCTTTCTGTGCCGCGAACTTCTCAGAGGAAACGAATTCCTTAGTAAACTTTGTGATCCAGCCTAAACCAGCTTCTAGTGGGCTGGTGGTATCGTCAATATCATTGCCGTACAAACACATCCCCATCTCTAGGCGCAACGTATCACGGGCACCCAATCCTGCTGGCAACAAACCGTGAGGTTCGCCGGCTGCCAATACGGCATCCCAGAGTTTCTTCGCATCCTGGTTGAATACATACAATTCAAAACCACCTGCACCCGTATAGCCGGTTGCTGAGATGATTATATCTGCAATACCGGCCATCTCACCGATGACAAACTGGTAGTACTTGATCTCTGCCAAATCCACACCGGTCAAAGTCTGCAGGATTTCAGTCGCCTTTGGGCCTTGAACCGCCAAGAGCGAATACGCATCGCTATCGTTGCGCATGGTTACATCGAAGCCTGCTGTGTATTGCATCAAATGGTTCCAGTCTTTCTCCATATTCGATGCGTTCACCACGAGCAAGAAGTGCTCATTGCTGAAGCAGTACACCAACAAATCATCTACAATACCGCCTTCTTCGTTTGGCATGCAGCTGTATTGAATCTTTCCAGGCAAGAGTTTGCTAACGTCGTTCGAGGTCACCTTCTGTAAGAACGGCAAGGCATCCGGGCCTTCGACGAAAAACTCGCCCATGTGGCTCACATCAAACATCCCGGCCGCTTCACGAACCGCGTGGTGTTCATTTTTTAGTCCGCTGTACTGCACGGGCATGTTGTAGCCTGCGAATGGGACCATTTTTGCGCCCATTTCAATGTGGGTGGCTTCTAGTGCTGTTGATTTTAAATCTGACATCTTCTGTGTATAAGTGGTTCTTTTATCCGTGTATGCGCTCAGTGTTGCCCAATTTTGACATCACTTCCGCTTCAAATGCTAATAATCCCTCCCACATCTCATCGACCTTCTCACGATCAAAGTACTTGCGTGCGAGGGTAATAAACATGGTGTAATGATTGGCCTCAGAAATCATAAGGGTATGGTAGAAGGAGGCCAATTCTTCGTCTTCGATGTTCTCGCTCAAGACCTTAAAACGCTCACAACTGCGCGCTTCAATAAGTGCACAGAGCAACAGTTTTTGCGCCAAGCGCTCCTCGCGGTTCACTCCCTTGTGAAAATAGGTCTGTAGTTCGTTGACATATTCATCTCGGCGTTCACGCCCCAAGACCATACCGCGCTGCATCATCCTATTGTGCACCATCTGGAAATGGCCCATCTCTTCACGGGCGAGTGCGGTCATTTTATCGACGAGTTCGGATTTCTCAGGATATCCTATGATCAGGCTGATCGCCTGCGATGCAGCCTTTTGCTCACAATATGCGTGATCCGTTAAGATCTCCTCAATGTTCTTTTCTGCAATGTTTGCCCATCTTGGGTCGGTGGGCAGTTTCAAACCTAACATACTCATGAGAAACTGATTTTATCGCGCTGCTGGGCCGCAAAATTAACCATCAATTCCCACTTCGCCATCTCCTTTAAGGTCTTTGTGCTGAGGCCGCTACCACCGGCGTGATTATGCATTAAGTAAGTTGGCCAATTCCTCCCCGTATTCAATGAATTCGAGCGTCTCATCTGTGCGGGCAAGCTTCAGCTTGTTGAAGATGAGCAGGGCCTCGCCATTGCTTTCAACATGAGAGATTTGGTGGTCTTCAAAGAATTGGACCACTTCCTCGGTGAAGAAAGATTGCAACTCCTTTTCGTCCTCGCCCATCACCATGAATTTCTTGGAGAACTTCGAGAACATCTTGAATTCAATGTCTTTGTATCCCGTGAAGGCGATGACGCGGTCGAACAACTTCTCGTACGCTTTCTCGCGCTCCATCGTGAAGATGGGCAGCGCACGGTTGAGTTTGAGGACCATCAAGGTGGTATTGAAGGTTTCTGCCATGAAGGCCTTTCCCTCATTGAAAATCACATCCGCAATCTCCCAACTCGCCTCTCTGTCCTTGTAGGCACCATTCAAACAATTGTTCTTGCGCTCAATAGGTCGGATTTCGAAGAAGTGAAATTGCTTGAGGTAGCTCGTATTCCAGTTGACCTCGCGTGAGTAACTGTAACCCTTTTCGGTAGCCAAATTACGCAAGCGTTTTTCGCGATGCGTCAGCTTCACACTCTCGCTGGTCACCATGAACTTCAATGCCTTGTTGTAGGTGGATGAGGAAATATGGGCGTCCAGTCCTGAAATGAAGACCTTCCCTCCAGATTCTCTTTGCTTGTTCAAAAACTCAACGAGGTAATCCATGTAAGACATGTCTACCAGTCGGGTCTCGGAGAGGTCAATGTTTACATCGGCGTCCGCAGGAATTTGTGCGACCAATTTATCCACCTTGATAATGCTCAAGAAATTCGCAATACCGCGCACCTTCAGGATATAATTACTGTCGGGCAATGGGATCAATCTAGTTCGGGACGAATAGACCAGTTTGAAGAATTGCGGCACCGGAATGCGCGCCAAGAGTATGTGTGTGACCAACACTAACATGGAACCGCCTAACAACCCCACTAGAAGGTTGGTATACAAGGTGATCACCATGGTGATCATGAAGAATACTAGCTGCTCAATCCCTTGATTATACACCTGTTTAAATACCGCAGGTGAAGCCAATTTAAAGCCCGTATGCACCAATAGAATGGCGAAGGCACAGAGCGGTACTTGGCGCATGATAGGACTGAGCACTACAATGAACAGCAGCAAAAGCAATCCCTGGTACATATTGGACCATTTGGTTTTTGCCCCGTTCTGTATGTTTACTGTACTTCTGATGATCACCGAAATAATAGGCAAACCACCGATCAACCCACTGATCATGGTACTGATCCCAATTCCCGTCAGGTCCTTGTTCAAATCCGTTTTGCGTTTGTATGGGTCGATTTTATCGACTGCCTTGGCAATGGCCAAGTGTTCAATACTTGTGATGATCAACATCGAGAATACAATGCCCCAGAATTCCAGCGTATTGATCTTCCCAAAGTTGGGGTGCATGATCGAATCCGTGATGGTATCCGGAATATCCAACAAGAACTCTGGTCCCACAGCATAGGCATTGCCTAAAAACGATATCTGGTGGGGCTCAAAGAAGTTAAAGGCATATACAAAGGGTAAGGAGAGCACAATGACCCACATCGGCACCGGCAAGAAGTGAAAGAAGCGGTTGGTAATCTTGTTGTTGAACAAAATCATCAACAGTCCCGCTAGTGATATCAATACAACAAAAGGATTGGCATGCGGGAGCATCACCACGGCATCCACTAGATTATCGACGATATTTGCACCATCGGAATGCGTACCGAGGGCCACGTGAATCTGTTTGGCAAAAATGATGATCCCAATGGCCGCCAAGAGTCCTTGAATGACCGAACCGTGGAAAATATCTGCAATGCGTCCCAGCTTAAAAATTCCCAACAAGGTCTGTAGCGCTCCAGAAACCACTGCAGCAGCTAGCACATAGTTAAAGGCTTGACCGGTGCCGTCGTCCATCAGGACAATCCCCAACAGGATAACCCCGATGACTCCTTTAGCCGGTCCGTTGACGGAAATGTGACCTCCACGATAGAAGGTGGTCACCACACCCCCTACAACAGCGGATAATATCCCTGCCATGGCTGGGGCACCTGCAGCCAAGGCAATACCCAAGGAAAGCGGCAAGGCGATGAGTGCCACGCTGACCGCCGCAATCAAATCACTCTTCCAGTGCTGTACTAGCCCTCTTAATCCTCCATTTGGTGTGCCTTCCATCTATTTATCTCTGTTTTTAAGAGCCCCTAAAAGCGCGTTCAATTCTTGTGTAGTTCCTTTGAAAATGCGTCCTATCCTGCCACTTGGCCCGGAAGAAAATACATATTTCCCACTAAAGGCAAGGGCGTGCATGGCCGTAGTGTCCATCACATGCAAGGCGCTGTCTAGATAGCGAATACCTGTGGTACCTGTAAAGTAAAGGTGCTCTCCGTCGCCACATACGTCTGAAGTGTAGGGCAAGGCCGCCAACTTGTTCATGGTCGCCGTATCGTCCTGCCCGGTCATCAAATCTGCCACGAGTGAGGTTCTGTCGGTGTTTTCCTCATCCATATAATCTCCACCGACGATGTAGAGCTTTTCCTGGTCCCAATAATGTGCAAAGGCACCCTGAGAAGATGTCCCTTGGGCCAATTCTATGTACGAAGGCGTCCAACCCAATCCGTCTCGCAAGTCCATCGTTACGTGCAATCGACTTACCGTACCGCCCGAGACAATGGACATGATGTTATTGCCGACGGTAATGGCAGATCCACTAGCGGCAAAGCTTGCTTCGCCATCTATGGCCTCAGGGCCTTCAATCTCATTCCAGGAGCGACCGCCGTCTGCGGTGCGTAGCAGCTTAAATCTACCCTCCACAGGGTCGCCGTATGTATATCCTATACTGTCGTTTACAAAGGCTACCCCATCCAAAAAGGTGCTTTGTGCAGTATCCGCAAAGACTCTGCTCCACTGCTGTCCACGAGTATCCGTGTGGTAAATGTACGTTGGCGCTCCTGCGCTTACGGCCACAAACTCTTTGTCGCTGAGCGCCCAAACGCTGCGAAACTGACTTTCTCCAGATTCAGGGATGTGCTGAAAGATCCAATGAATACCGGCATCCAGGCTGAAGCCGAACACCCCTTTATTGCCACCAACGACGACGACAGAATCTTGGGTAGCATGCAGGCCCCGAAAGCTCAACTCTTCATTGCCTTCAAACAACGGAACATGTACTGGCCCAACAAGATCTTGTTGTCCCTTCATGCCCTTCCAAAGGGCAAATACTAACAGAAGAACCGATAATGCTCCGGCCCAATAAATGCGTTTCGACATGTCCGTGATGTGTTTGCGTTAAGATACACAAGGACGCTTAGAACGCAAAGTAAATGAACGGCTGAACCTCAGCACTTAAGATTTGGTAAATGATAGCGATTGCGGCAACACTGAGCAGGAACAGCGTCCACACGGAGGCAGCGCTTACCCATTGACGCATCTTCTCCTTGTGCACGCTAGGTATCCAGTGGATGACGTAACCGAGAATGAGGACGGCGTAGAATTTCCAATTGGCCACCAACACTTCCCCAATGGTATCCCAGCCGAAGTCCGAAGGAATCTTAGACAGAATACCTATGGCACCTTCCCAAGTCGGCGACCTAAACCAAGCCCGCGTGAACGTGATGAACACTAAGGTGAGCACCAATCCGATGGCCTTATTGTAGGCCTTGCTCTTGTCGGCCCAAGGGGAGATTTTCTTCCAATTCTTGTACACGACCAACCCCACACCATTGAGCGTACCCCAAGTGACGAAGTTCCACGAAGAGCCGTGCCACAAACCGCCCAGCACCATGGTGAGCATCAGGTTGATGTTCGTATTCACCCAACGCTCTGTGCCGCGGCTGTAGCGCATCAACACAAAACCTAAGGCAAATATGGCGGCCAAACCTATGCTGAGCCAAGGGCTGCCCACGATCAGTGCAATCATCAAAAAGAAGGCGAAGACAATGGTATACGACGCAATACTCCCCTCACGGTTCCCTCCCAGCGGAATGTAGAGGTAATCGCGGAGCCAAGTGCTGAGGGAGAGGTGCCAACGGCGCCAGAAATCCGCCACAGACGTGGCCTTGTACGGACTGTTAAAGTTCTTTGGAAGGGTGAAGCCCATGAGCATCGCTATCCCAATGGCCACGTCGGTATAGCCCGAGAAATCCGCATAGACTTGGAGCGAGTATCCAAACAGCGCACTCATGGTTTCGAATCCGGAATAGAGCTGCGGATTGTCGAACACGCGATCGATGAATTGCACTGCGAGGTAATCTGCGAGGACCAATTTCTTAAGCAACCCGTTCAAAATCCAGAACACCGCCAATCCCGCGCGCTCCTTGGAGAGTTTGTACGGCTCGTACAGCTGTGGAATAAATTCAGAGGCTCGCACGATGGGCCCTGCCACCAGCTGTGGAAAGAAGCTCACGTAGAACCCAAAATCCAAGATGTTCTTCACCGGCTTAATGTGCCCGCGATAGATGTCCACGCTGTAGGAAATGGTCTGGAAGGTGAAAAAGGAGATCCCGACTGGCAATAAAATGCGGTCAAAGATGAAGTTCGTGCCGATGGCCTCGTTGGTCCACAGGGCGAAATGATTGATCACTTCGAGTTCGATGCCGGTGAGGTCGTGGATGAAATCGGCCACGAAATAGGCGTATTTAAAATAGCCCAAGACGAAGAGGTTTACTACTACGCTCAGGGCGACAAGCGTTTGTCGCTGCCACTTGACTTTGTTGCGATAGATGGCCCAGCCGATCAAGAAATCCGCCAGGGTGGAAAAGAGCAGGATGATGAAATAGAACCCGCTGGTTTTGTAGTAGAAGAACAAGGAAACCGCGAACAAGAAGATGTTACGGCGTGCTGTGTTCTTGTACATCAAACTGTACCCGCCCATGACCAAGGCAAAGAAGACCCAGAAATACTGCTGGGTAAAGAGCAGCGGGGTCGACGGATCGTAGGTGAACCAAGTAGAGAGTTGTTCCATCATGGCGCTAAGGATTGTAAATGTGTTTCATAATCCTCCCACAAGGCCCAAAACAACAAGGTAGCATTGAGCCTATACCCGGCGTTGGTAAAGTGGATCTTATCAGATTTGGCCAAGCCTTTATCTTCCCAAATAGCGATGCTGTTCAACCCGCCCATCACTTGGAACAGGTCCCAATACGCGGCATCGTGTTCTTTACTGAGCTGCTGCATCACTTCTTGAACGTCCAACGCATGCTCGTTTGGCGTGCGGCGTTTGTAATAGCTGTCATTGTTGGTCATGAAAATGAATTGGCAATCTGGATTGATTTCTCGGAACCAATGCACCAACGTATCGTAACGCATCTTATACTCTTCCGGGTGCCATTCACTATCGGGCTTGTACGCATCGTTGATGCCCAACCCAAAAATGACCAAATCCGCCCCAACGTATTTGCCCTGCTCCACAAAGTTCTCACTGCGCAAGAAGCTTTTCGTGGCGGCACCATTGACCCCAAGGGCATGGTAAACCAATCCTGCCTCTTCGCGCACCATCTGTACGCCTTGCAGGGTATACTGAGGATCTTCACCCTCGGCCACCTCAAAACGAACGGCGACCGAATCTTGCAGCTCATTATAGAACCATCGGCGCACTCCGGCGACCGTATCAATTGCCACAGAATCTGGCGCCGGCACCCCAACGGGCACCATGGTATTGCTCGAGCTATACTCAAACAAGCGCAGCTCTGTAAATCCATAGGCCTTGCCCGCCTCGCGGAAACTCTGCAGTTCAAATCCTGCTTCCACATCACGGGTGATGGCATCAATCCCACTAAAACCCCACGGACAATTATTGCGTGGAATGCTGTTTCGACATCCTTCCCAAGTCCCTATTTTCTTCACATAGATATTGCCCGGCATATTCGTATTCGCCAAGCGATGCGGAAAGAAGAAACCACGTTCAATATTTAGGGATGGGGCCAATTCTCCTAGCTGCGAACGCAACGTGTGACTCAACGTCCCGCCCTGAACATGCGACCCGCCCATGTGCACCACATTGACCTTGCCCTCCTGCTCAAAAATCGCCCGATCGAGTTTCTCGTAGAACTTCTCCATGCCCTTATCCGAGCCTAAAAACTGCAAATGGTTGGCGCTAGTATCCAAAAACGGGTACTTCAGCGCGATGCCGCCCATCTCTTCCTGCGCTTGGACAGGAAGTGCCAGGAGGATCATTACAAAAGCAATCAATATTCTCATGGGGCAATAGAATCTTCTGCGGCCGTATCCACGGGCGTGGTATTATATGCAAGAACAGAATCCTCACGTCGCCGGGCTTCCTCTGCCAAACGCTGCTTTTCTGCACGGTAGTTCTCCTGGGCCAGTTCGACCATCTCTACCAACTTATTGCCTACCCACTGTGCGCCCTTTGGCGTAAAGTGGATGTAATCCTTCACGGCAAATGCCGGCTCCTGATCTACCCATCGAACCATGGAGCCTTCCCCGCCCATAACATCATAGAGGTCCCAGTACACGGCTCCCCGCGCCAGCACCTCTGTACGCAAGGCCTGCTTAAAGGGCTGAATGAGCGGATAGCTCTCCATCTTCAAGCCGTTCTTCCGTGCCATGTCCGAAGGACCGACGTAGATGATGGCTGCATTTGGATAGAGGGATTTGATGTGGTTGATCTGACGGGCCGCCGAACGGGCAAAGCGCTTGGCATGGACTTCGTCTTTCAAATACGGTACGGCATTCCCGCCATATTGGAGGATGATCAAAGCGTAGGATTCGCGCTCGAGGTGCGATTTGAATTGGTCCCCATCCAACTTACTAAAGACCATCCCCGAGGCACCGCGCATGGCCACATTGTCCACATGCACCCCAGTAGGACTCTCGAAACTGATGCCGAAAATTCTAGGACTCTCATTGGATTGTAGGGCCAAGGTGAATTCTCCATCCTCCGGAATATCAAGGGCCAGTGCACCTTCATAAAACTCTGGGAAGGCCCGCGTGGAGAACACCGTATCTGCCACATAGATTTGGGCAATGACAAAGGCCGTAGTGCGCAAGCTCAAGCGGACCCGAGTAAAATCGCGCGCCAAGGTATATCCCCAGTTGCGCTTACTAAAGGTCACCTGACCTGCATATCCCGTTCCCGTGGCGTTTGGCGCCAACATCGTGAACGATGCCAAATGCCCGTAGGCCATATCCTTGATGGCCGTATCGCTTCGACCAAAGGCAGTTTTCCTCACAAATCCTTCGGCATTTACAAAATCTAAAGATGCGGGCGCCACCAGAGGCTCCAGCGCCACATATCCAAAGCCACGTCCGCCATAGTTCTTTTGCAAGCTGTTTCTGAGTTGCATGGTAATGCGATCCCCTTCGAGCTGGCTATCTCCATAATGAATGATGCGAACGGTATGGCGCTCATTACTCTTCAAGCTCGCCAAGGCTTCAAAAAACGGCGCCAAAGCATTCCACTGCCCCATCTGCAACGTAGTGTCCAGCACAGGCATTTCCTTGACGACCTCCACTACTTCCGCCGGGAGAGTATCTAAATCCAATGAATCCACTGCCCAAGCCAATGTATCCTCGAGAACTCCTTCACCGGGGCTCCAAAACACGCCCAAAAGATCTTGCGGCTGGTAAAAGCCCAATTCAAACTCACTCAACTTGATTTTATCCTTCGGCGATAGGAAACTCAGCCCGGTAATGACCAAGCCCAATGCCACGAGAAAAAGAAAAATGTGAATCGGTTTCTGCATACCCTACAACGTGCTAGGGTATTTATCTGGTGAATAATCCGATATGGTTTGGGTTTGGATGCGCAACTTTTCACCGGCCTTGATTAGCTCGTCGACCTTGTTCCAGGTTTTTATATTATCAGCACTTACACCTGGAAACTTTTTAGCAATATCCCAAAGTGTATCACCTGGCTTAACCTCATAGGTTATATAGGAGGCCTCATTAGAAGGCACCGCTTCGGCCACTGCCTTACTCGCTTTCTTTGGTGAATGTTCCGCAACTTCGACTTCAGACTGCTCGTAGGTAGAGCTCTTTGGCACCCATATGATAAGTTTTTGCCCAACGTAGATTGTATTTCCACTGATGCGATTCCATTTGTGAATATCATCCAATGTCGCACCGGTATTGGCGCTAATCTTTCCAAGGTAATCCCCAGAACGAACGGTATAAGTAATCATCCTATGGGTATTAGGATCAGGCATAAACGATAAAACTAGATTTTGCCTTTGCTCGTATTGGGCTTCCAAGTTTTCTTGATACTTTGATTGCGAGGCACTCATAGTGGATAGTTTCGATTCGTCCATCGCCAATGCAATTGCGTAAAGGGCTGCCCCTGCTGGTAAAATATCTCTACGTAAATGCGGGTTAGCTTCTTCAATGGATCGTAGAGGTATTCCCGCCTCATCGGCAAGATCCTCCAGCAATAAATGACCGCCTTCGTATTGGAACGACTCTGCCGTTTCAAGCAGAATTTCTTTATTACAAAAACGCAATGCAGCACACTTGCCTTTGACCGGATCAAAACGTTCGTCGACAAATTCATTGATCGTAAGGCCCATTCTCACGGCTTGAACGCGTGTCAATGCCAAGACCTCCTCGCTCGCCCAACCGGCTGGCGAAAAAGCACCAGATTCTCCCTCTATCTCCCAGGTAATATCCCTTAAAGTGTCGGCCACGTATGCAGATACAGAAGTACTACCTGCACTTAGAAGCAGAAAAAAAAGCATTATTATTTGAGTGGATTTCTTCATCGTTATTCCCAAAGATAACGCTTCCAAAAAGGCTTTTATCACCTAAAAGGGCAGGGAATTGATGAACTATTCACAACCGGAAGTTAAAAACTCTCAAAGACCTGACGGTAGTGCGCTACAACACGCGACCGATCAGGTCGTAATCGTGCGCATCAACGACTTCTACCTCGCAGAAATCCCCGATTTTCAGGTAGATATCTTCCGCTGGGATCAAGACTTCATTGTCCACATCTGGGCTATCAAATTCTGTACGCCCGATGAAATAGCCTCCCTCCTTGCGGTCGATGAGTACTTTGTAGGTGTGTCCAATTTTTTCTTGATTCAACGTACGCGAAATGTCCATCTGAACGGCCATAATCTCGTCCACACGCTGTTGCTTTACCTCTGCAGGAACATCATCCTCCAAAGAATAGGCATGGGTGTTCTCCTCATGGCTGTAGGCAAAGACGCCCAAACGGTCGAAGCGCTGCTCACGAACCCAGTCCAACACCACTTGATGGTCTTCCTCCGTCTCACCAGGGTAACCCGCGATCAACGTCGTACGAATGGTAATGCCCGGCACTTTTTCACGCATTTTGGCCAACAAGGCATCCGTCTTCGCCTTGGTGGTGCCGCGGCGCATGCTCTTCAACACCGGATCAGCGATGTGCTGCAGTGGAATATCGATGTAGTGGCACACCTTGGGCTCCTCTCGAATGACATCTAGGACATCCTCCGGGAATCCTGAAGGGAACAAATAGTGCAATCTGATCCACTCAACGCCCTCGACTTTCACCAAGGCACGCAGCAAATCCGCCAGCTTGCGCTCTTTATACAAGTCCAAACCGTAGTAGGTCAAATCCTGCGCAATCAGGATCAATTCCTTCACGCCTTTCGCTGCCAATTTCTCGGCCTCAATGACCAAATCCTCGATCGGCGTCGACTTATGTCCACCGCGCATCAACGGAATGGCACAGAAACTACAAGGACGGTCGCAACCCTCTGCAATCTTCAAATACGCAAAGTGCTTGGGCGTCGTCGTCATGCGCTCC
>CALDGA010000103.1 GCA_937942085.1 uncultured Flavobacteriales bacterium | reverse complement strand
AAGCTCTAGAGAAAATAGCGATGCCATCTCATAGTCGAAATACTCGTGATCAGTGTAAGACAACCACTCATCATATAGCATCCTCCATGCGGCTTCTAGGTCTCCTTCGGACTCCAAATTTAGTGCAGGAATGAGGGCTTTTTCTAACACACTCTTCCGTTCTTCTTCGGGTATTAGAAAATCTTCTTGATCGTATTCATCAGTCATATTATCTCACCGAATCCGCAAAAACAACGAAGGAGTCGAAATCATCGTCATCTTGCCCTCCCTCAACATACTCCACACCAGTAATTGGTCCGAAATTGAATGGGCCATGCTCGAGTAAATGCTTGGCACCCAGAGCCAAGGCTCTGACGCACCAGCGTTCATGTTCGACCCAACGCTCTACAGCCTCCATTGCATCCTCCTTGGTCGAGAGCGGGGTGAATAGCTCTACACAAGATTGGTACAATACATCGTAAGCAATCTCGTCCCCGTCAGGGTAGTTTGGGTCTCTCCGCTTATTCATCTCGAGATTTTCGTCACACACCCTCATGAGGCCAAGGGCAAAGTCCTCAATCAGCTCATCAGCTGACATCGCCATATCCTTCTCGAACTGTGTGGGCACCTCGGTCATAGTTCGTGATTGGGCGCCTCACCAAAAATTCTTTCATTGCCCTAAATAATCGAATTCATGACCATATGTTCCGATTGCGAATGTTACCAAACCCCGCAAGAAATCATTCCTTACGGTGCATGATAGAGGGGCATTCCCTTTGATTGAATTACATAGTTGACATGAAGGGATGAAGTTCCATTCGTTTCTTCGAGAATCATCAATAGGCCCGCCCAATGAGAGAGGCCAAATGTGATCAATCTGCCTAGCAGCAGCAACTTTACAATATTGACATTTCCCACTACTCGTTTTCATTCTCATTCTTGGTTGTTTGTGGTCTATATTTTTCTCAATCATCCTAGCCCAGCACCAAGCCGATTTATAATTGGAGAAACATAAAGTTTCCAAGATTGTTTTATTTTTATTGTACCAATCTTCAAACACGATTTTCGCATCTTCACTACTCAATTCAATGGAGTTCTCATTTAGTTCGCGTACCAAATGCATTAGAGAAAATGCAATCCTCGAGAAAGTCCTGTCTTTCTCTTCTTGTAGAAACATTACAACAACTCAGACGATTTCGTACTGGAATTCTGATTCCGTTGGCCCACCTACTATGTTTCTATCTTCTATTTTAAAACCAATCTTTTGGCCACCAGTAAGGCCTAATGTTGTGAGGTCTAGAGATAACGTGTGTACATAATCCACGATATTCCATGCCACTTTCACAGGCGCATCTTCGATCTCGACCCAATCATCAAAATTCCCCGAACCCACGGGGTTCTCCTGCCGATAGAATATTCTGCTCTGGTCAAATCCGTTCCGCGGCCCCTCCCAAACTAAATCAAATGCTCCTGCGGGAATGGTGTTTGTATTTCCTGCATTATCATCCCACCTTGGACCAGAACTTCCCCCTGTCCTCGGAGTGGGAGGGGATTTCAGAGAAATGGGATCGGGAGGTTGTGCACAGTATTCGCCCCAATTTCGATGCGCTGTCCAGGACGGGCCGATAGGCGGCTGTGCCACACCTCCAGCAGGATCAGGATCAGGCCACATTAGCTTCCAGATTTTCTCAAACTCCTGCCAGTACTGCTCACCGGTTCCTACAAATGCCCTCCAATTATTGGTGTAAGCCGGGGCGAAAGAGGCACTATGCAAATCCCAAGCTTTGGTGAATGCATCATGATCCAAGGAATTAGAATCATGCACAGCCCACTTAGCAACTCTGTCATAGTTACGCAGCATTGTCTCGAACAAGCGACCTCCGCGGAAGGGACGAGGTCTGCCTTCAAACAAATCTCTGACGGTTGCGAGGTTGCCTGCAGGGGAGCGCCTAGTCGCCCCTTTGAGGAAGTTCGTTAGTTGCTGCCTCGGCGTTGGACTTCCGAGTGCGGCGTCCGCCGCATAGTCAGTAAGTCTATCCATGATCCTAGCAACTGCCCCAGAACGACCAGTGGGTCGCATATAGGAAGACCTCACCGAATTAATTCGGAATTGCCTTTGCCCTCCGGGACCCATTGGTATCATGTCTCGCCAGGGGTTGTCTGCAATCCAAGTGGCCCTCTTCCCTAGATCAGCCATCGTGTCAAAGGCAGCAACTTCATCTTCATGCAAACTTCTCTCAGATAGTAATCTCTTGATCCATAACTCATGCTCGATTTGGAGTTTCTCGGAGGCATTGTTTACCTTTTCGAACACTTCGGCCTGTACTGCAGAAGTACACCCTCTGACACCAATGAGAGAATCTTCCTCATTCTCTTGTTTATTCCTTAACAAGAAAACTACCGGAACTTCTTCTTCGGGATCGAGTCTCATTATCCCTAGAACTCGGTGCTGGCCATCAATTATCTGGAAAGGGAGTACCGATTTTCGATGATTTCCAATCGGACAAGGCACTGGGTCAGCGTTGGGGTTTGGTCGCTCATGTTTACCGCAACGATCGAAATGAGTATTGGGGAGCATAGGTGTCCAACCACAAGGACAATCACCGCGAAGTTTGAATGAGGTTTGAATTTCTAAAATATCATTACCGCCAAAGTCACCAAGCTTCTTGACCACTGTTTCAGCGGGAAAATCGACATCTGGCTCTCTCTCCCCTAGAATAATGGCGCCAGGAATTACCGACTTTGGTTGCCTCGCAGCACCCCCTCTCTGATAGAAATAGTTCCTGATTTTCCTTTCTCTGGATAGTTTCAGTGGCCTCTGCCAGCGGGATGGAACTCCGGGCAAACGGTTAATCTGGTCATGTGTATACTGCGCAAATTCCATGTTGGACTGATTGAATTCGAGATCCGGAATCATCGCGACGGAGAGAATTTCGCGGACCTTCATCGACCCCACAAATAAGTCAATATTGTTCTGCGTGAATTTTTTCACATGGGCTTTAAAATCCTGATCTTCAGACTCTGCTTGAACTGTGTATTGACTACAGATTCTCTGAGCACCGGCCGCTATTCCTGAATTCAATTCGCAGTCGCAAAGTTGAGTCATTAGGGGTTCGGATAGATCAAACGATCATAGATCCTCCGATCTTAAAAATTACTAGAATTATCGATTTTACCAAACTGTAGAATGAATATTGAGTCTCCTGCGTGGTGAAAAGTCACCCCGTACTCTTCGTTTTTCTTTCCCGAGGCGATCAGATCGAAGGCTGTTTGGAGATTATTTCTCAATGCATTCTGGGTGACCCTTTCCTTGGGCCATTGGAATTGTATGACATCCCTAACGGGAAGATCCTCGGCCTGCAATTTGTAGGGCTTTGAACGATTGATTCGCACCCGTCTGATCTCCGCTGGATACTCATGATCTCTGATTAAGAAAGCGATGTTTTGTTGTAAACTCCCCTCACGAAGAGAGAAGTGTTCGATGAATCGGTCTGTGACTTCCTTCGGGATGGTAAAACAATGTGCATTTCCCTTGTCCAATCCGAAGAAGGTCTTCTTCGGCCACATTCTGAAGGAAGGTAAAGTATCCCAGACTTGCGGTCTGCCCATGACTCGTGGAACTGCTCATTCACCTAGATCTTTTTGTTGAAAAATAGACTATTCTATACCTTCAAGCTTGAAGATTATGGAGGGACCTCTTTTTGCCTGAGGGTGTTCATCAGAAGCCAATAAACGACTTCCGCAAGGAGTGCATAGTGCCACCTCCATCTGCTTGATTAATCCACTTTCATCTTCAAAGAAAACCTCAACCATTCGGTTATCGTCTTCCTCTACGTAAAAATCCTGGTCACAAAACCAACAGGGATCACAATCGTCGTTCGACATAACTCTTGATGACCGGGTGTAAACATCAGTTTTTCGTAGAATAATTCAGTGAAGGAATAGTCTCTGGCCTGTGAATATCATCGCCATTCCATGTTCGTCTGCAGCATCAATAGAGTCCTGGTCTCGCATCGAGCCTCCGGGTTGGACAACTGTAGTTACACCAATTTCATGGGCAGTGTCAATACCATCACGGAATGGGAAGAAAGCATCTGATACCATCATCGAACCCTGTGCTCTTTCTCCGGCTCTTCGTGCTGCTATTCGGACTGCCTCGACTCTGCTAGTCTGACCTGGCCCTACACCGACTGTGGCGAATCCTGTTTCTGTCTGAGCCACCAATACAATTGAGTTGGATTTGACTTCTGAAAGTACGGTTGAGCCGAACCTTGCAAGTGCTACTAAATCGTCATCTGCTGGTGCCTTGGTTACGCACTTAACAGCCGACCAGTCTACTGATGGTGGGCCTTGAACTTGGGCTACCCAGCCACCATCTAATTGTCTGATTCTAACCTCATCTTCGCGCGGTGTGAAATCGTCCAAAGTCAGCATTCTTCGATTCTGTTTTCCGCTCAAAATTTCTAATGCGTCGTCATCATATCCGGGTGCAATAATGCACTCAAGGAAATGCCCACCGATGGCTTCAGCTGTTGCCTTCTCAACAGTGTGAGTGAATGCGATTACACAACCGAATGCAGACTCTGGGTCGCTCGCTAGAGCGTTCTCCCAAGCGCCTACTTGTGTTGCATCGATTGCCGCGCCACAGGGATTTGTGTGCTTGATTACAACACAGCCATGTGGGCGCTTTTCATCGGTATCAATTAGGAAGCCACGAGCGATTCTCAGAGCGCCGTCGAGATCTAGATAATTGTTGAATGAGAGTTCCTTTCCACCGTGCTGAACGGCTGCTGCTAGTCCTTTCGGACCTGTTTCGCTAGCCGCTGGATAGAATGCTGCGGGCTGGTGTGGGTTCTCTCCATACCTAAGCGAAGTACCGGTCTCGCTAGCAACGTGAATTCGACTTGGAACATCTGGTGAATTGAATCTTTCATCCAACTCATTACTAACCGCTGCATCGTAGGCTGCTGTTGTTTGGAATGCGTCCAATGCCAGTTGTTTGCGAGCCTCTAGGCTAACTCCTGATGGGTCTCCATTTGCTGATTCCAATGCAGACAAAACCGAGTCGTATTGTTCGGGTGAAGTTAGTACCAAGCAGTCCTTGTGGTTCTTTGCTGCTGACCTAATCATCGTAGGCCCGCCAATATCGATCATCTCAATCAATTCTGCATCTGGTGCTGGTGGGTCTTTGGCTGCTACAGATTCGAAAGGATACAGATTAACACAAACTAGGTCGACCGTTCGGTAACCCAATTCATCTAGCATTTCCATGTCATCCTCACGGTCGCGACGGACGAGGATTCCACCATGTACCGCAGGATGGAGAGTCTTCACTCGTCCGTCGAAACATTCCGGGTGACCGGTAGCATCGCTGACATCGATTACCGGCAAGCCTGCTTCCCGCAATGCGCGCGATGTTCCCCCTGTCGAGAGAAGTTCCCAACCAAGGTTGTGTAATGCTTGTCCTAACTCGACAATCCCATCTTTGTGAAAGACGCTCAGCAAGGCGCGAGGTGCTGCCATAACTCGGGGTGGTAGCATTGGGTT
>CALDGA010000102.1 GCA_937942085.1 uncultured Flavobacteriales bacterium | reverse complement strand
TCCGACCGATTCGCTTACTGCAATGCCCGCACGAAAATTTTGTTCGGTTGGACGCCAATTCAACTTGTCGGTGCGGAAGTTCGTTGGTTAGGTAATCGCAGGTTTGAGTTGACTTTGCGTTGGCGAGCGGAGAAACCGACAAACGAACCTCACCATGTCTTCGTTCACTTCATCAACCCAAAATCACAGCGTGGCGAACAGATTGCTTTTCAAGGCGACCATGCTCCCGATGTCCCGACAACAAAATGGCAAGGCGAAATTGTCAAGAAAACAGTGGTGACCATTCCTGATGGTTGGGGTGCTGACCGCTACGGTGTGCGGGTTGGATTGTGGAATCCAAAATCAGGCTACCGATCGCGGTTGATGGGAGATGTTGACAACACATTGCGAATTATCGTTGGCGATTTGGTGTTGGAAGGCGAGGGCAAAAACATCACAGACGCAAGGTTGGAACTTAATCCCCAAATGAGTAAAATACCTGAATGGCTCAAACGCTGGAACACGGAAGGCAAACTCGTTGACTTCGGCTTTGCTGTCACAGATGGAGCATTTCGCTTTGACCGTAAAACCTTGACACTTATCCCGCTGCCTGACCACGAGCCATTCACAGTCACCTTGCACCTTGACAAACTTTTAGGCAAAGCAGTGAACATTGCAGGGGTTGAGGTGTTAAATGAAGACGGGAAAGTCATTGGCAGCGTCAGTTTCACTCAGCAAAATAGCGAAGTAACTTTCAAAACCCAAATCGGCACTTTCGCTTATCGGTTACGATTGAAGGCTCAGTAAATTGTCGGGGCAGGCACAAAAACCTGCCCCACTGCTCAAAAGCCTACACTGGCTAACCTCCGTCACCTGGGGGCGGTTGTGAGGGTGGGACTTGAATTTCAAAGATGCCAGCATCAATAGGGAGATGAGACCCGTAAGGGGGTTGCATCCCCACTATATCCCAACAGTGTCGGGGGACTGTAACTGATTTAGAAGATGGAGTAACAGTTCCGTTGGGATACTCCACTATGACTGTCCAAACACCATCCTCAGGGATTCCTCCCTCACCGGGCACAGGAATTTGGAAATGATAGTAGCCATTTGGGTCAGGAGTCTCGTTAACTTGTCCATTCTTGACGATACTCCCCTTGACAGCCTTCACTGTGACATTACTTGGGCTTCCTGAACCGCCAACGAATTTGATTCGTCCCTCAATAGGTCGATGATACGCCATCGCAGCTCGGATTTCAAGAGATCCGTGTTTTTTGAGTTTCCATTCGGATGTCCACTTGCAAGCGGGCATATTGTTTCCTTCAAGGGTGACAATGTAGTCTCCAGGGTCAAGATTGGAGAAAACAGCGACCCCAGAGGAATTTGTCAGAGCAAACCTAGGATCTCCACTCGGCTTTTTCTTTACGATGACTCTATAGGGAGGATTGACAGGATTACCCGTATTCGCGTCTTGCACGATGACTATAATTGTGCCTTGCGTTGGCGGGTTAAGGCAGATTTGGATACCGGCAGTGAGCTTGCCTCTGGCAGGTCGTTTGAGTTCAACCTCTCCTCCCAAGGTTAGGTACACAGTGCAACTTTGCGTCGGTTGGAATTGACCAGATACCGTCAAAGATGCTGATGGTGAGTCCGATGAATTTCTGGCTAATACTGAGCCATCAGGTCCCTTGAGCGTCAACTCTGCCAGTTCCGCTCTCGGTGATGTCCAAGAAGCCTGGACACTGTAAGTCTCCCCCGCAATACAATGCCAGTCACCGGGTGGGTTGTTTTGTTCATCCACCAAGTCTAAAGTCAGGTATTGTTGCTGACCCGTCAGCACATCGTGGAACAATCCTGAGACTGTGCAAGTGAAGGTTTGATCAGCCATGTATTGGCCAGCCGCAGGGGCAGCCAATAACAATGCCAGCGGCAAAGCAAACCATCCAGCACGCCGCATCTTGGGCACTTCTTTTTTTGTTTGTCCGATTGCTTCAAGCGATGGTGGGCATGCGAATGAACCCAATAACCAGACAGATTGTCTGGTCATTATGATGCGAGCATTTGGCACATAAAACTTCACCTCCTTCCCTTTGACCTCAAGGTCATCGCCATGCCACCGTATCAGTAACACTTCTTTCGGTTCAAAGAAAACACAAAAATCGGCAAGATAGTGGGTCAGCATATGGTCGCTTGCAAGGACGGGTCGCTGGATGGAGAATTTGGGGTATGGGTCAAAGGCTAAGTTGAAGGAAGGCAGCCACTGCCATTTTGCTTCAGGTGCCCTGGGAAACCTACCGGAAGCAAGATATTCTACCCGTATGTGTAGCTTGACCAACTCGCCTCTTAAGTAAGCTCTGAGCAATTGCCAACCCTGTTCGTCAAAGTTTTCACGAGGTATTGATGACGCCACTCTCTCCCGCATCACTTGTTCAATGATTTGACTTTTCTCTTGGTCGTTTTTCCAGGAAACGAACTGATTCAATAACTCATCGACGGAAGACGGTAATCGCTTTGCTATAAGTGCTCGCCAGTCTATGCCTAACTTTTCAGCGGCTTTGAGGGCGTAAGTGCCACATTGTGCTCTCTTGTTTTCAACC
>CALDGA010000101.1 GCA_937942085.1 uncultured Flavobacteriales bacterium | reverse complement strand
GGTCCTGCCGATACTAGGTCTGAACGGTTCCCGCTTTTATTGAGTTCGTCTTGAAGGTCAACCCCGAGCGTATTCTGACATCCCGGTCCCGTCGGATTGGTCCAGCAAGGGCTGTGGTTAAACCCGTCCGCCATCTTCAGGTAGCGTTGCTGGTCGGTCGTAGGGAAGAAGAAGGTGCTTTGTCCACTGTTATTGAAGATCCACGCGTTGTAGTTCACATCAAAGGTGGAATCTGTTTTGGGGTGTCTGAACCCTTGCTTGTCTTCGGCGCCGAGATACACTTGGCCCACATAACTATCGGTAAATCCTTCATCACCGGTGGCGTCGTAGCAATAGGCGAGGTTCATGCTGTCCACAAATCCATTGCCCCCTTGCGAATAGAAGGTGGCACCGCCCGCGCCCGCCGGGGTAATGTTGATGTTGCGCACTACGGTGTTGTTCCACAGCCCTATGTACAGGTCGTCAAAGGTCTGCGTGCCCTCGTTGGTGATGGTCAGGTTGACCAAGGCCATGAAATCTGAAAAGCTGTAATTCCAATTCATAACGCGCATCTCCACCACCAAATCCATGGGGTTGATGTGGTTGTTGATCGGAATAGAGGTACCCGGCACGAGCAAGGTGCTGTCCGAGAAGTAGGACAAGAAATCTTGGTGGCTGATGGCGTCCGAATTAAAGTTCGGCGACGTCTTCAGACTGCTCATCTCCTTCACACCTGGACCTGGGATAGGGTTGAATTCAAAACCGCCGCGGCCCGGAGCATATCCCTGAGGCGCATCAAAGGCTGAGGTACTCACGCGAATGACCCCATTTGAGGTTCCGCCGATCCAAATCCCTCCTTCAAACAAGTGCTCAATTCCCGAACCGGCAGGATACTCTAAAGATGGGGTTCCTGTACCGTCCTTGTATCCGCGGAAGGCATTGCCGAAGGTTCCGGCGTTGGTGGCGGCTAAGCGTATGTTGGCTTGAGAGGTTTGAAATTCTTCAAAGTTCTGACCCTGCACCGCGAATAGGGTGGCCAAAAGCAAGAGGCAGGTATGGAAGAATCTCAATCTCATCGGATGCTAATTCGTGCGGTTTGTGGCCCCTGTGGCGTAGTTTTCCAAAGCAGATAAACGCCCGGCGCTACATAGGGTAGGGTGGGCTGCAAGTGCTTCGACTTCCAAAGCAATTGGCCGCCAAGGGTAAAAAGCTGTAATTCGTGACCCTCAGGATTATCCAGGGTGTAGCCCGGAGGCATAGGATTAGGTAGGGTCCAATTCTCTTCTGTACTCGCCACACCCAAATGCTGTCCTTCGAGATCAAAGTCTGCAATAACAGGCAGGTGGTCGCTGAGGGTGTAGAGTGCACTGAGGGTGCTGCTGCCCACACTATAATTGGTCCCAGAATTCACCGCATTATTAAAATGATTGCCGTCATTTCCCACCACGATATAGGTATTCGGCGAATAGGTCATCTGCGCATCGCCTTCTGTGATGGATTCCGAGCAAAGGATCATATCAAAACGGTCGTCAAGCCCACCGCCCGAATGACAGTTGCCCGAGGTTCGCGTGCTTTGGGTATGCAATGAGGCATAAGAACTATTGTTGTGCCAATTCCCAATAGAGGTCGCAGGATCTTCAAAACGGAAGGTGTTGCCAGCAACCAGATTCTGGAACCCATCTTCATTGCTGTTATAGGTATTCAAATCCCCCATTAACAAGATATTCTCGTACGAATGGCTGTCCACCCAATCGATAATGGCCTCGGCCTCGCGCTCACGCTCGGCCTCGTCCGAAGAAGTACTCCCGGCCTTAAAGTGCGCGGCGATAACTACAAAGGTGGCGGTATCCGAATTCCCTTGAAGAAGTGCGTCTTTGTAATAGAACCTCACCACATCAATCAATCGCACCAGATTGCTGTTGTTTACATCCTTGGTAATGGTCCAGTGGTTGGTGATGCCAAACACATCATTGCGATAGGCAATGCCATTGACTAAAGAGGAGAATCCATTGTGGGTGTGCTGGGCCATGGACCAATGCGTCGTGCTGCCCGTATTGAAGCTGTTATTGAGTAAGTAGGTCAGGTTGTTTGGGTTGCTACCTATTTCATTGAGGACCACCAAATCCGGCTCAATGGCTTGGACGATGGTTTCAAGGGCAGCTTCCTTGTTGGAGGAGTTGTTATTGGACCCCGTGCAATACGACGTGGTAT
The DNA here is from genome assembly GCA_937942085.1 of uncultured Flavobacteriales bacterium. Classification (GTDB taxonomy): domain Bacteria; phylum Bacteroidota; class Bacteroidia; order Flavobacteriales; family Schleiferiaceae; genus UBA10364. The sequence continues at coordinate 755 of CALDGA010000101.1, read as the reverse complement.
TGCGGTAGTTCAATATGTTGTAAGTCATGAGACGAACCGTGCGGTCTTGTGCCGCTAGAGTCTGGCCTAAAAGGCAGATTATCAAGAGTATGAGTCGGTTCTTCATTTTTTCTGACAGGAAGGTCAAAGTAACAAAAAAAGCCCGGAGAAATCCGGGCTTTGTAAGATTAAGATTGTGTCAATTTAACTCAGCAGTGCTCTGACGATTCCGCTGATGACTTTTCCGTCGGCACGACCGGCCATTGCGCTAGTAGCTTGCCCCATGACTTTACCCATATCTGCCATAGAACTTGCGCCTGTAACCGCGATGATTTCCGCCACCTTAGCGCGGATTTCATCTTCGCTCATCATGGCCGGAAGGTAGCGCTCGATGACTTCGATTTGTGCTTCTTCTGGTTCTGCCAAATCCAACCTGTTTTGCTCGCGGAAAATGGTAGCACTTTCCACGCGTTGCTTGCGCAACTTGGTCAACAGCTTCAGCTCATCCGCTTCGGTCATCTCCTTGGCGCCCGCCGCAGTTTTCTCATTTAGAATAGCCGTCTTGATGGCACGCAAGGCCTCAAGGGTAATTTTGTCTTTTGCTTTCATGGCCTCTTTGAGGTCGGCCATAATGGTTGCTTCTAAAGCCATATCAATCTACGTTGTCGTGTAAGAATGAATTATTCGTTCTGATGTTTCCTTCGGAATCTACTCCGAGGTTAGAAGGCTTCTCACCGCTCTTTTGTTCAAGATCAACGTCTAATCCTTGACGTTTG
>CALDGA010000100.1 GCA_937942085.1 uncultured Flavobacteriales bacterium | reverse complement strand
TAGTTGGCGATAATGGGCTTACCTTTTCTGAGGACGGCTGGGATGCGCCCGCTGACCTCATAATCCAGCCCCCCTTTGTCGTAAATAATGTAGCCCGCTGCCCTATCCAATTCCCTTTCCAATTCTTCGTCAGTTATGAGGTGATATATGTGAATGTGCTTATCCCGTGAAGCAGAGTCTAAAATGGTTGTGACGGCATCCTTGTGCCACGAGATATGGGTCGCAGTGATGACTTTATACTTCACATTGAGAACCCTTGCTATCAGAACGGCAATTTGCCACGAATGAAAGTTAAAGCCCCAAATAAGGAAATAGTCACTTTGTAGTTCGTCCTTGTTCGCTTCTTCCCCTATGGGTATGGGTAGGTATAGTCCGTTAAGAGCGGATGCTGCATGCGGATGAGTATATGCGAAGACTGTGGCTATCTGAGGCAATATCGCCGAACCTGATGCGTTGGGCAAAGGAGCATGGTGCATCCACAAGATTATAGGTAAGTTAGTCTCCTTTAGTTTGTGTAACCAAGAAAAGAACATGTGCGGGAGATAGATATTGGGGAGCGCCTCGTGGTAAGGGACGATGATAGGGGCGCTGACGCCTTGTGGAATATGGGGAAACAATATCACTTCTGACCCAGTCCTTTTAGCCCACAAATTGGCAGTGTAGTTGAGCCCGCCCCCTATCGGTGCATTGTAAAGGACGAAGACTGCTGGCTTCTCTCTTATGTATATGGACGCTTTATGGGGGCGCTCGCTCTCAATTTGTGCCCGAATTTCCGCCCACGCCCCACGCCAATCATCCCACCTCGGAACTACTGTATCCACAGACGGCATTTCCCGCATGCCAGTAATTATCTCCACTACCTCATCTACATTGGGCTCATAGACGAAAGTGTTGGGGACATGATAAGGCTCGCCACTTACGGGGTCACTCCTAACGAGAAATACTCCTTCCTTTCCTTTAAGGTCTAAGAAGGCTGTATGAGCACCAGCGATGATGGGGACGCCACACGCCAGCGCCTCTCTCACAGGCAGAGAATACCCCTCTCCCATAGATAATGAGACGAACCAGTCCAGCGAATAATAGAAGTCTCTAAGGTCTTCGTCGGATAGGTCGTAAATTAGTTCGGCGCCCGCCCCCTCAAGTCTCCGATAAGGCTCAAATAACTTAGGATTAGCATCTACCACCAACCTGACCTTATAATACCTATGTCTCCTCAATTGCTCTATCAGCCTGACCCAACCGTCCCAATTCTTCCTCGGATGCTGAGATACTATCCCGCCTATAATGAATGACCTTCTGTGCGCCCCTCGTGGCTTAAATATGTCCTTAATCGGTAGCGGTATCACCTTCGTGGGGTAAGGATGGAAAACATCTTTGACGAAATTGGTGGGAGCGTGAAATAAGTGCGCCTTGCCTATCAAAGGTAAAATCTGCGAAGTCAAATGGAAGTCCCACATCACACTCTGAATTATGTATCCCTTAGCCTTCATTATTTCGCCGAGAAGTCTTTGGTGGGGATGGATGTTGGGGTCGGGCGTGAAGAAGAAGCGGGGCACGATAACGAGCAAATCTTCGCTATTGTCATCCAGCGAATACACGACCTCAGCGTCCTCGTAGACTTTCTCCAAGCATCGCTGATAGTAACCGAGCCCCGTCGCCTCAGGTAAATCTACCATCTTGAGAATTACAGGCTTCACGCTTGACCGCCCCCTCATTAGAAGTCCATGAATTCCTCATCCTCTAAGGCGTCCTCAGAAGGTTCATACTCTGCTTTCCCAGTGACTTGCGTTCCTCTCAATAGAGCCTCCACTTCTTTCAGCCAATTTTCCCTTTCGTAATCCGTCCACGCCCCCAATACCTTACATCTACTACCGTCAAATCTGAGGTATTTGTGTTGGGGGTCAAAGACGCCATACCTGTTCTTCTTGACTTCTACATCCAGCACTCTCTTATATTGTGCACGGATGAATTCGTAGACCTCTTTGGGCAGCAATTTGTCTTGTATGCGAAGTTCCTTTTTGACCTCGTCTATGAAGGCTTTCTCTGAGAGCATGCCTAATCTGACGGCGAGCCCCGCCCGCTCCTCTATAGCCCTCGCATCCTTCACTTCACCTTGTGAGTTAACCTGTGACACTACCATCACTGCGCAATTGTTATAAGCGGAAATATCGGCAAGTTCGCCGACAATTTGAGCCAACTCGTAAGCCCTTGTATCTTCCTGTCGGCGCACCCCACTCTCCACTTGCTGTATATAGTCCACCACTACCAAATCCACGCCACCATACATACCTTTCGTGCTCGCTACCGCTGCTGCGATATCCGACACTGTGCACCTCGCTTTGTGGTAGATAAACATCTTGCCCTTACACTTCTCTTGGAAGGCGGTAAATTTTGCGAGGGCTTCGGAGGCTATAGCGTGGTTAAAGTCACGACCGTAGAGGTAGCGCCACTCCACATCGGTCACAGCGGAGATTAACTTCGTCACCACGGCGTCCTCACTCATCTCAGTGCTAATATAGCAGACATTGTATCCACTTTCCACGAACACTTTCGCTACATTTATGGAGAGTGTCGTCTTGCCCCGCCCCGTCCTACCCATAACGACAGTCACATCCCTACGAAAGATATCCACGGGGAAACCCAATGCTTCCTCTAAGAAGGGAAAGGGGAACGCTTTAGCCCCGCCCTTAGTGTCAATAAACACCTTGAGCATCCTCGGCACTTCTTCCCAAGTGACCAATCCTTCCTTTGGGGTAATGCGGTGGAACGCCCGCAACAGTTCGGCACTGAGGGGTTCTATGTCCTCGCCATATTCCTCTATTCTCTCACTTATTTGCGCAAGTATCTCTTTGACATCAAGTCGTGCCAGAACCCTTGCGAGCGCCCCCCGCAAGTCTTGGTGTATATCCGTGGCTGGTAGAGATGTCGCTTCCGACCAGTAAGTCGTTTCCCAATATTTTCTGGTCTCTGGTGGTAGGAATATGTGGTATTTGGTGGGGTCGCCGAACGCTTCTCTGGATTGTCTAAACGCATCTATCAGTTGGACGAACTCAGGTAGGGTAGCATGCTGCTTGTAGGCAAGTAAAAGGTCGCTATACTCATACCAATGGGCGGGCGTCCTGATGAGAAATGAACCTATTTGCTTCTCAAGGTTAGAAAGAAAGTTCCTCTTCTGTGATATTGGGTTCTGCTGCAGTATTGTGTTCTGCTGCTCCGACATTTTCGTTCCCCTCTCGTCGGTTGGCTCTCCTTCGCTCGTCCTCTTCGGCGCTCTCCTTCAGGAAATTGTCAATGGCATGGTTAACTAACCGCCAAAGGATATAGGCTTCGCCCCGTGACAACTTAATAGTCTCTTTTCTGGTATCCGAAGAAACGGAGAGGGAGAGGCTGCTTCTCTGCTTGTCGTCAGTTGCTACTTCTAAGGTAATGCGCTTGGTCGTGTCCTTAATCTTGTGGACGAAGTCAGCCTTGCCTTTAAAGGCGAACAGCAAAAAGCCAATTTCCCCGAGTTCTACGGGATTTAACGAGACGGTGAGGGCTTCTCTGACCTTAAACTTACCGTCATCCCCTTTGGAGAATACACTTAACAAGATTCTTGAGCCCCGCAGTTCGGCGATAAGCCCTGATTTTAAATGGAAGAATTGTGCTCGCATTCTCTTGTCACTCTCCTTAGTTGAGTTTAGTGGGCGCACTCAGGCGCCTTCGTCTATTAATTTTAACACGCTTGGCTGGGCTGTCAATATCCCCTGCGCACAACCTAAATTAAGTATTGACAGGCGAGCCAAGTAGATTATAATTATATGTGACGGCGGTCACACTCGGGCTGTGACTAATATCACACGGACGGGGGTGCGCTCGCATGCGTAAGACCGTAGAAGAGCATCAAAAGAATATCGGCGAATGCGTCGCCCACCTCATCTCCGACATCACCACCACTTACCACGAATACACAGCCTTTTGCGAAAAGATGAGCGTCTTAATTAAGCCTCGTGAACACCTCTTCCCTGACAAGAAGGGAGGCAAGCAATTTGTGATAGTCCATTTAGAGGATGATTTAAGTGGGGGCACGGGTCAGTTGTATGCGTTAGTAGTGATTTGTAGTGATAATGGGTTG
>CALDGA010000099.1 GCA_937942085.1 uncultured Flavobacteriales bacterium | reverse complement strand
GCTCGTTCTCACTTCAGCGATTTACTCAGCATTCTTGGCGAAATTCTTGAGCTTGAACTTCATAAAAGGCAAAGAGGTGCACTTACATCCACATGGTGGACAGTTGATGAGCCTTGCTTACACGATAATGGCTTTGATGCTGTTCCTTCTGCTCTATCTTTACGTTGAAACCCATGGATTCACAAAGCTTCACGAGTTCGAATACTTCGTTGAAGAAGGCTTCGTTGCAAGCTCCTTTGCGGTGGGAATCATAGTTCTCGCAACTTATTCGATAACGCTGTACAAACCAAGGCTTGAGTCACCGATAAGCAAAGCGCTTGGCGATCGCCTTTACATGCCGTTCTTAAACGATTTCATAGTTCCGAAGATTGGTTGGGCTCTTGCAAAGCTCGTAGATTACGGAAACAGGCTTATAGACTACACTTGCCACCAAGCGATTCCGAGCTTGTTCGAGATATACTCCCTTGGTGTGAGAAGTGTCCAGAGCGGTAGCGTGGAGAGATACATTAAGATCGCAGTAGCGGTTGTTTTAGTCCTATTCTTGATCTCCACTGGGCTGGGGGTGATCTTGTGATCGCATTCCTTGTTTCGCTGATAATTCTTGCGTTCTCCGCAATCGTAAGCTACTGGAATCCGAGGATCTCAGCGATAATGAGCGTCTTTGCCACTTTGCTTGCAATCTACGCAACACCCTTCGCTCCCTTGATCTTCGCGGTTGCGATTTTGAACATCGCTTCCCTGCTTGCAATTAGGAGAAACCAGATCGTTGGCGTTGATTACGCGATGGTGGCTTTGATGGCAGTTGCTACGATCTACGCGTTCTTGACGTGGGATCTCGGAGAACTTTTGCTACTCTTCATAGTCGTTTCGACTCCAACTTATCTGCTGATCATGATCAGCGAAGGTAGATTGAACGTCGAAGTTGGCGTAAAATACGTGACCTTCATGGTTCTCGCGACCGTTCTCTTCATAATGGGCGCATCTATGCTGTATTACGCTCATTCAATCCAAAGCTATACCTTGTTTGCGCTTGGTTTCTTAGCACTTATCCTCGGGCTTGCTTTAGAAGTTGGAGTTGCTCCACTCCACGAGTGGGTTCCAGATGTCTTTGAATCTGCAAATCCAATTGCTGTTTCGATAATCGCCTCGCTTGCAAAATTCGTCCCATTCATCGTTGCATACAAAGTTCTTCTATCTACAGCGACACTTGCAGTTGAACAGCTCTTGATAATCCTTGCAGTGATCTCTGCAATCTCGATGTTCTTGGGAAACATAGGCGCATTGACTGCGAAGACTGCAAGCAGAGTTCTTGCCTACTCTACGGTTGCAAACATGGGTTATATACTCGCAACCTTCGTCGCGATAACAGCGCCTAAGGAATTCGTTTACTACGCAATCGCTGGCGGTTTATTGCAGTTGTTCGTAAACGCCTTCGGAAAAATCGGCTTCTTCAACTCGATAAAAGATGGTTCATCGAGCTTCAACGCTTACTTGCTCAGCTTTTCCTTCATCGGATTACCGCCTTTGATGGGATTCTGGAGCAAACTCTTCATAATCTACGCGCTCGTATTCTCAAACTTCGTCTGGCTCGCAGTTTTGCTCGTTATAAACTCAGCGATATCTGTGCCCTATTACCTAAGGTTGGTCCGACTCGTTGGCACCGGGTGGAAGTTCACAATAACGAATGCGGTAACGCTCTTTTCAGCGCTTGCAATGCTTTTAACGCTGATTCCACCATCTTGGTTTGTCGAAATCGTAGCGGGGGGATTTAGATGATCGAGAACGCCTTGATCATAGCGATCGTAGTCGCGGTTGCAATAATCACCGACGTAGCTGTGCTAATCTTGATAAAGATCCTACCAAGGTATCGTCCAACGGAAGTGAAGTTGCAGAGATTCGAAGCGGGCAACGTTCCAATCGGAATCCCGAAGTGGACTTTGCCAATGCAATACCTCGGCTTTGTCATAATCTTCATGACCTTCGAGCCAGTGATCGTTCTTTTACTACTAATTTCAGCATTGCCAACGCTTGAGAGCTACCTAATTACGTTCATAGCGTTCCTATTGCTCCTTCCTGCGCTCTTCGTAGGTTACAGATACTCTTTAGAAGTTGCGGGTTTGAGGAGGTGAAGAAATGGAGGAGTTCACCAAATTCGTTAGGGGCGGAATCTTAGGACCGATAAAGAAGTGGGGAACCAAATGGAGCCTATGGCCCGTTCATCTTGTCACAGCTTGTTGTGGCGCAGAACTTGCGCATGCATTCGCTTGCGGTTACGATGGAGAAAGAATAGGCGCTTTAAACTACGGAATTGCGAGACAAACAAATCTGATAATCGTTGAAGGAGCAATCACGAGGAAGATGGCAAGGGTTTTGCGCATAACTTGGGAGCAAATGCCAGATCCAAAGTTCGTAATCGTAATGGGAGCCTGTGGACTCAACGGTGGAATTTTCTGGAACGGATACAACCTCGTGAAACCATCCGAAGTTGTTCCCGTGGAATTCTTCATCCCAGGTTGTCCGCCTACTCCGGAAGCGTTGCTCCGTGGCATAAGGCAGTTGCAGATCAAACTCGACAAGGGTGTGGCTGAGAATTCCCTTACTTTTTCGGAGATCGCCTTGGAGAAGGGAAAGAAGCCAAAGGTCTTGCCAGTGAGCCCAAAGGTTGTTTCAAATGCTCCGAGCATCGTCGTGGCTGTGAAGAAAGCAGTGGATTGGGAGTTCGGGAAACAGCTTTGCGATAGACTTAAGGCGATTGGTAGAGCGGTGATCACTGCGAAGAACAGGATAGCTTTGAAAGTCGAAGTAGAAAATCTTAGGAGCGCCGCGATGAAGTTAAAGGATCTTGGCTTTGATCACGTGAAATCCGTGAACGTGATCGACGTGCCCAACGAAGGAAAGTTCATCGTTGAATTCTTGATCTCGAGTTACAGCGTTAAAGAGCTGATGCCAGTCCTCGTTAATCTCTACACCGAGATATCGAGAAAAGAGCCGAAGATAAGCAGTCTTTCCGATATATTTCCGAGTGCGGATTACTTGGAGAGAGAGATGCAAGACTTCTTCGGTGTCAACTTTGTGGGCAACCCATGGAAGGGCAAGTTCATCTTAGCTCCCGACACCCCTGAGTTCCCGCTTAGGAAGGACTTCAAGCTCGAAGCCGAAAGTTACGTGGGTGATTGAAATGGAGGAAATCAAGATCGAAGTCCCGGTTGAACCGCCAAAAGAGCTCGAGACGTTATTCCTTCCGATTCCGAAGGATTACGTGGAAGACACATACAGAAAGGACGACTTCTTGATTCTTGTCGGTCCCCAGCATCCGGGTAGCGGGCACATGAGGTTGATAGTAAGAGTAAAAGGAGACATAATTCAGGAGGTAATTCCAGATCCCGGATACGTGCACAGGTCTATGGAGAAGCTTGCCGAGAACAGGCTTTACATCCAGAACATCCCGCTCGTCGAAAGACCTGCGATAATGGATTCTGCGAACTTCAACCTTGGATACGTTAGGGCGATCGAATCTGCGATGGACATAGAAGTTCCCGAGAGGGCGAAGTTCCTTCGAACGATTCTCGCAGAACTTTGCAGGATTGGGACTCATCTCTACGATGCTGCGATCTTAGCAGTGTTCATAGGTCACACCACTGGGTTCATGTATCCCTTTGGAATCCGAGAACTGATATGCGAAGCCTTGGCAAGAATGACGGGGGCGAGGTTTACGAGCTCTTTCATAATACCCGGCGGAGTTCGCAGAGACGTTGAGGAGAAGACGCTTCGCTGGGTTTACGATGCAACTTTTGCAATTGAGAAAAGGCTTAAATCCTTCGAAAGGATCTTTATAAAGAATCCAACGACGATTGCAAGGCTTAGAGACGTTGGAGTCCTTAGCAAAGAAGAAGCGATTCGCTTTGGCGTGGTAGGACCATTTTTAAGGGCGAGCGGTGTTGAATACGACACAAGGATTGTTGAGCCCTATGAAGCTTACGAGGAAGTGACTTGGGACATCGTGACAGCAGACGAGGGCGATGGTTACGCGAGGTTTCTCGTTCGAGTAAACGAGGTATCGCAGAGCCTTGGGATAATAAGACAGTGCATAACTTCGATGCCAGAGGGAAGATACGTGAGTGAACAGATCTGCGACGACGTGAAGGGAAACTTCTTCGACAAGTTCGGCAACCTCGTTTTACCAGCGGGAGAATACACGACTTTGACCGAAGCAGCACGTGGAACGCTTTTGTTCACAATCGTTAGCGATGGCGAGAGCAATGTTCCATACAGAGTTCGCATAGTAACCCCGGGATGGTTGTATCTGCGGGGCTTCATGGAGTCGCTTAAAGGCGAGAGGCTTGCGGATCTTCAGGCGATATATGGTAGTTTTGGCTACTTCCCTCCGGAGGCTGATAGGTGATGATCGACGAAATCCTTGCAACTCTAATGAACGTATTTAGATCGAACTCAATGCAGATTCCTTTGATTCAGCCAATCGTCGATTATCTAATGCAGATTCCATTGATAAACATCTTGGTCGCTTTGATCCTTTGGCGCCCATTCTTCGCAGTCGTGATAATGCCTGGGTTAGCTGTGCTCTTGCTATACCTACTCTACATCGTTTGGTTTGAGAGAAAGCTCACCGCAAGGATTCAGTGGAGAGTCGGACCTTTGGAAGTTGCAAGACCGATAAGGGGAGCGATACAAGCGTTGGCAGACGGTCTCAGATACTTCTTCCAAGAGGCGATAGTCCACAGAGATGCGCATCGCCCATACTTTGTGCAATTGCCAATATTGGCTTTCATTCCGATTCTTTTGCCCATAGCCTTCATACCAGCTGGCAACGCTGTTGGAATCAAAACTCCTTATGCGATTCAGCTCATCGTCGCATTCTTGGCATTGATTCCAATAACCATAATCGCAATCGGCTGGGCATCGAACAACAGATTTGCGTTTGTTGGAAGCGTAAGGGAAGCTTTGATGTACGTTGCATACGAGATTCCTTTCATAATCGCGGTTATCTCGATGATCTACTTGTATGGCAGTGGTGATCCCTACGTTGCGGTTGAGAAGCAATCCCTCGTTCCTGGGGCAATCCTAAATCCCATTGCCTTCTTGGTTTTCTTGATCACGATGCTGATGGCAACTTCTCGCTTACCCTTCGAGATTCCTGAGGCGGATCAAGAGATAGCCTTCGGACCGTTTGTTGAATACTCTGGGATGCTCTTCGGTCTTGTGATGGTTTTGGCTTATGAGAAGCTATACATCATGACCCTGCTGTTCGTGATCCTCTTCCTCGGTGGCTGGAATGGATTCTATTTTGAACCTTTGGGCGATCTAAACGCTCCGCTTTGTCTATTTATAAAGACGGTAGTGGTCATATCGATAATTGCAATCGTTCGCTCGATGTACGCGAGATATAGGATCGATCAAACGCTCCGCTACAGCTTCTCTTGGCTCATCGCCTTCTCTATGGTGGCGCTTGGAATTGGTGTGGTTTTGGGGTGGATTTTATGAAGGTAGAAAAGATTTCAAGATCGCCGATCGCTGAATTGAAGAGACACGTGGACGTGATTCAAGAGGCTTTTAAGCAGGCTTTGATTCCAGATCGCGTCACGGTGGAGTATCCGAGGGAAAGGAGGATATATCCCGATAACTTACGAGGTTTCATCGTGTTGGATAGATCAAAGTGTATAAGCTGTTTCCGTTGCGCGCAAATATGCCCAGCGAACGCAATTCAGATGAGCCTTTACGACAACTTTTATCCTGGCGTTGATTACACAAAGTGTATCTTCTGCCACTTCTGCGTTGACAGTTGTCCAACCGGAGCCCTTGCTTCCAGCAACTTGCACGACATGGCATTCAGAAGCCTTGAGGAGATGAAGGTAAAGGCAACGCAAATGACGAGGTTGCCAACGATCGTAAGGGAGGACAAGCAAAGCGTTGAATACTTCGTCACAAAGAAGGATTGGAAGCTACAGCGTAAAAAAGAGCTCGAAGATATAAGCGTATTGCGAATAATCCCAAGGATAAAGCCGAGGAGAGCTTTTTGCGAAGAGCCAGAAAGCTGTCTTGGTTGCAGACAATGCATGGAAGTCTGTCCCCACGATGCGATTGTAATGGAGCGTTGTGAAATAACCTTGGGAGGGGAAGTGATCGGTAAGGGGTGCATTCTAAAGGTGACCGAGAAATGCGTAGGTTGCGGTCTATGCGTTCGCCAGTGTCCAATGCAGATCTTGGCTTTGAAGGAGGTGGAGTGAATGCAAGAGTGGCAATTCGTGATGCCCGAGAAGAAGCACAAGAAGAAGTTCTTCGGGAATCTAAAAGCAGAGGTCATTGATGCAAAGCTTTGCTGTCACTGCGCAGCTTGTTCGGCGATTTGTCCAGTTTATGGAATCACCGCTGGGGATAAGCCGATAGAATTCCCGAATTGGGTGAAGGACTGCGTGGATTGTGGAGCATGCGTTAAAGTTTGCCCAAGGTGGGAATACAAGCCCTTGAACGGAGTTGGAAATTACGTTGAGGTGATTTCTGCGAAGTCTAAGCGCTTTAAGGGACAAGATGGTGCGATGGTCACAGAGATAACCGCGACCGCGTTGGAAATGGGCTTGATCGAGAAAGCGATCTTTGTTTCCCGCGACGAGGACTGGAGGACTAAAATAGTCACGATTCGCGACGTTTCGCAACTCTACGACAGAAAGGTCACTGGAACGAAGTATTGCTACGCAGACTCAATTCCCGCGTTGAAAGAAGCAATTCTAAGCTCCAAAGCAGTTGGTTTCGTTGGAACTCCTTGCATGGTTTCAGCGGTAAGAAAGATGCAAAATAGCTTCAAGAAATTCGAGAGGGTTAAGCTCGTCATCGGTCTCTTCTGCACAGAGAACTTCTACCACCATCAGCTCTCCGAGTTTCTTCTGAAGCACAAGAACGTCGATCTCATGAAAGCGACGAAGACAGACATAAAGAAGGGCAAGTTCATCGTCCGCTTTGTCGATGGGTCAAGGGTGAGCTTTCCGGTTAAAGAGCTCGAGGAGATAATTCCCTCTGGTTGCAAGGTTTGCCAAGACTTCTCTGCGGTTGAAAGCGATGTTAGCGTTGGTAGTGTTGGCAGTGAAAGCGGTTTCTCAACTGTGCTCGTGAGAACTGAGATCGCAAAGGCAATAGTTGACAAGATAAGGGAAAGGGGAACTGCGGAGATAAAGGAGCCAGACATGGGGGCGGTGCAGAAGCTCTGCGACTACAAGATAAAGATCCACCCATACCCGCCGAAGAAGAAGGAGGAAAAGAAAGAGGAGAAGAGCTGAATTTTTTATCAATCAACATTTTTGCGTTTGCATTGGTTTTACCAAAAAATTTTAAATTATTAGGGATGTATCGTTTTCGATACTTATGTCGCTACGGGATGCGGGTATTACTCGCCTGAGCTTTGAAGGCCGTGGCGAAAGAATCGCGAAGGAGTTTTACATTCCTCTTTTGAAGCATTCGATTGCTTATGACCGTGCAACGGGTTATTTTTCTGTTGATGCTTTGGTCCATGCAGCGAGCGGTGTTGCTGGTTTGATAAACAACGGTGGCAAAATGCGACTTATATTGGGAGCCCACGACGTTCCGAGGGAACTCTGGGAAGCGTATAGAATGGGTATGATCTCCGGGAGAGACGTTGTCGAAGAGCTTGGTAAACGTATTGCGGAGGGTTTAGAGAGAATTGAAAGCGTTCTTGTAAGAAAGCGTTTAGAAGCCCTGGCTTGGATGTTTAGTCAGAGAATCTTGGAAGTTAAGGTTGTTTTGCCCCGGAGTTTTTACTTCGGACAGGGTGGCATCTTCCATTACAAGCTCTTGATTTTCAAAGATAGAGAGGGGAACGTTGTTGCAGCTGAGGGTAGCGCTAACGAGACTGAACCAGCGTATACGGTGAATGGCGAGCGCATCGTCGTGTTTTACTCCTGGAGAGAAGGCGATAGTGAAAGGGTAGAAGATCTCGTGCGATCTTTCGAACGTATTTGGAATAACGAGCATCCTGATTTTGAGGTCTATAATTTACCTGAAGCGGTCTCTCGAGCTATTGTAAAGTTTGCATCAAAAACAATGCCGAAAG
>CALDGA010000098.1 GCA_937942085.1 uncultured Flavobacteriales bacterium | reverse complement strand
AAAGGCATCTCCGGAAGCCCAAATTCCACGTGATCAGCAGCAATTAACAAATCACATCCCATGGCCATCTCAAAGCCGCCGCCTATTGCAAGGCCATTAACAGCGGCAATAACAGGCTTATTCAATACCCAATTTTCGGTTAACCCGGTGAAACCACCAAACCCATACTCATCAACTTCCCACCAATTATCGAGCTGCATTTCACCGTCATTTAAAGCCTTGAGATCCCAGCCAGCAGAAAAAATCTTTTCTCCTCCGCCAGTAAGTATTGCACAACGTAAATTCTTATCCTCATGAAGCTCCTTAAAAGCCTCAGCCAAGGCCTGTGATGTTGGTACATCTATCGCATTAACTTTGCCTCGCTCTAGCGTAACCTCTAATATATGCCCATCGCGACGCGTTGTTACTCCATCTGACATTAGAGGCCTCCTTGCTGAAATTCGGGAATGACTTCATCGCAAAATAGTTTAAGTGAACGCTTTTGACCGGCATGACTTAGTCCCATCGAAGCATAGTAAATAAATTCATCGACCCCGAGTTGTTCATAAATTTTAATCTTGTCAATTACAGTTTCTGGAGACCCAAACATTAAATTCTGTTCTAACATCGTTGGTTCATACTGCTCACGGCCCTCAAGCTCCTGCAGTGGAATTTCTTTTGGAAAGCCATTTTTCACATCATCTAAATTACGGTAGAGATTTTCGAATTGTCCCAAAACGCGCGTAATTGCATTGATGGCTTCATCACGATCTTTTTGATTTTCATAAACGGCGGTGTGACGCATTAACGCAAAAATTGGATCTGCGGTACCGCCATGTTTTGCAATAGCTTCATCCAGCTGACGCTTATATAGTTCAGCTTCAGCATGCGGACGAGTGAACGGCCAGCACATTATGTTTGCGTTATTGGCAACGGCGTAATCATACGTGACAGGAGATCTAGCTGCTACCCAAATACGCGGATTAGCCTGAAGTGGCTTTGGCACAGAGGTGGAGGTTGGAAATTTCCAATATTCCCCGTCGTGGGCATAATCACCCTTCCACAAGGCAAGTACTGCTGGTAACATTTCTTGCATATACTTGTATCCATCAGTCTGTAGCAATCCGGGTCGCATTCGGTCAAACTCACGTTGATAAGCTCCGGAGCCAAGACCAAACTCCAAGCGACCACCACTAATCAAATCAAGGAATGCTGCCTCTCCAGCAAGCTTTATAGGGTGCCAATAAGCTGCGTTTACAACGGCTGTTCCAAGGCGAACTTTACTTGTCTCACTAGCCCACCAGGTAAGAATCTGAAAAGGATTGGGTGCAATCGTCATCTCCAATGCATGATGTTCGGCAGCCCAAACTATGTTGAAGCCTCCATCCTCCGCCATTTGTACCATCTCAAGCGTGTGGCGAGCCACATCATCCATTGCAAGGCTATCGTCCAGACGTTCAAGATTGACAGCGAGTTGAAATTTCATGTTAGTTTCCTCTTTTTGAGTTAATTACCACCGCAGGATTCGAGCATTTATTAAGGCAAAATTTAACTTGTCATCTCATCACAAAAGGGTTTGACATCGGATCATCTGACGTATTCATCCATATCGTCTTGGGCCGCGTATAGTCATATATCGCTTGGAAACCGCTTTCGCGTCCGTAGCCAGATCCCTTTACACCTCCAAACTCTGCTATAGGAGAAACAATTCGGTAAGTATTGACCCACACAATACCAGCTCTAACAGACCCAGCCATTCGCAAGGAGCGCGCTGAATTTTGGGTAAACACCCCTGCTGCTAGCCCATGTTCGGTGTCATTAGCTAAAGCAAGAACTTCCTCCTCTGTTTTAAACCGTTGAACGCATAAAACAGGACCAAAAAGCTCCGTATCTACAATTCGCAACCCTTGGTTGGGACACTCAATAATTGTGGGCTCGTAGAATAGACCCTCTTTACCTTCCGGCTGCCTGCCGCCGCTAAGTATTTTAGCGCCTTCCTGTTCAGCGTATTTCACCTCTTCTTGGATATTTTTCAACTGGCCCAGTGTGCAAAGCGGGCCCATTTGGGTATCTTCTTCTAATGGATCACCAATGATAATTTGACGGGCTAAGACTATCATCTTTTCAAGAAACTCGTCAGCAATATCTTCGTGCAAATACAAACGAGAACCAGCAACGCAGCTTTGTCCGGTTGCCCCAAAGATACCAGCGATCGAGGCATTGACTGCACTCTCAATATTAGCATCATCAAACACTATGAAAGGAGATTTACCACCCAATTCAAGCGAAACTTCTGCAAAATTTTGCTTGACGTTTTCTAAAACGTGACGCGCCGCATTTGGACCACCTGTAAAAGAAACACGGGCAACGTCTGGATGCGAAGTTAGGGCTCGTCCACAAGGCTCTCCATGGCCTGTAACAATATTTACTACCCCTGGAGGGATACCAGCTTGCTCAATTAACTTACCAAATTCTAACATCGCAGCACTGGCATGTTCAGAAGCTTTGAGCACCACGGTGTTGCCAGCGGCTAAAGCGGGGCCTATTTTGACTGCTACTAAAAATAATTGAGAGTTCCAGGGCACTACGGCGGCAACAACTCCAAGCGGTTCTCGCTTCGTGAAAACAAACATGTCAGGCTTATCGATTGGTAAAGTTTCGCCACTCACTTTATCTGCACAACCCGCAAAAAAATGAAAGAATTCTGCAATATATTTTGCTTGCCATCGTGTTTCTTTTAGCATTTTACCTGTATCAATTGTTTCGATGCGGCCCAAATTTTCAGAATGGTCCACTAGTAAGTCTCCCAGCTTCCGAAGGCACTTTCCGCGTTCTGTCGGAGTGAGCTTTGACCATGGACCTTCGCTAAATGCATAATGCGCAGCCGAAACAGCTCGGTTAACATCTTCCTCAGTTGCTTCAGGGACACGGCTCCAGACTGTTTGTGTGCTTGGGTTTATACTCTCAAACACCTCCCCGTCAGATGCATCGACCCAATCACCGTTGATTAGCATTTGATAATTTTTAATGTCCCTCATTTCGGAAATCCTTCTGCGGCTGATTCCTATTCAATGCCTCTTTGAATCCCATTGCTCAGGAAAAAGCGACATATGTTGGCGAAAAATCTGAAATTGATGACCTGTTGTCAGGGCACGGTATTTAAAAAGGGAGGCATGATAATGGCGAAAAAAAAACAAATCATCGGTGGTCCACTTGAAATCAACGGTCGCGTTCTGTCGTTATCTCGAGCCATTCGTGCAGGCGATTTTGTATTTTTAACTGGAC
>CALDGA010000097.1 GCA_937942085.1 uncultured Flavobacteriales bacterium | reverse complement strand
GACCTACAACCGCAAGGAGCTCTTGCGGGAGTGCCTAAGGGCGGTGCTGTCCCAGACCCGCCCCCCGGACCACGTGCTGGTGGTGGACAACGCCAGCACCGATGGGACCCGGGAGATGCTCAGAGAAGAGTTCCCCCAGGTAGAGGTCCTGGCCCTACCGGAGAATGGGGGAGGTGCGGTTGGATTTAAGGTAGGCTTGCGTGAAGCTTATCAAAAGGACGCCGAGTGGTTTTGGCTCATGGACGACGACACCATACCTACACCGACTGCTTTGGAAGAGCTTCTCAGTGGCAGGGATGCCTTCCTTGAGGTCAAGGCAAGTTTGCCGCTATTGTTAGGTAGTGCTGTTTATTGGACAGATGGCACACCCCACCGAATGAACTGGCCAGTTTTTTTTGAGGGAGAGGTAGATTTTTTCCGGTTGGCCCGGGCGGGGTTGATTCCCATTAAGCAACTATCCTTCGTTTCCCTGCTTATTTCAAGAGAGGCAGTATCTGTTTCAGGATTACCTTTAGAAGACTTCTTTATCTGGTTTGATGATGTGGAGTACACGTATAGGATTACAAGGAGGGCAAAAGAAGCCGTTGGGGCCCTGGTGGTTAATAGTGTGGTGATACATGCTTCTAGGGCGAACGTACGGCCTTACGAGGTAGGGGTTGAGAGGATGCACCTCTTCTACTATGCTGTACGTAATCGTGTCTGGTTATGTAAGCTACTTCCGGATCTACGGTCTAAAGTTTACCATATTGGCGGACTGGTGTTCAACGTTTGGCTTTTCCTTAAAAGAAATCGTTGGCGTCCATCTGCATTGTGGACAACTTTTAGGGGTTTATGCGTTGGCATTGTGACACGACCGCGCAAGTAGCCTCTCTTTTTGGGGAGATGAGAGCTCGAAAAGCGTATTGAGAGGTGTATATGGTTTACCTGGTGGGCTGGGCTTTGGCTTATTTAGCTACTTTGATTTACTTTGTCAGTTCTCGTACGAGAAGCCGCTTTTTATTTGCGTTTCCACTAAGTTATTTTTTGGTTTTATTTGTTATAAGAAACAGCGGTACAGATACCCATGACATTTACGAGTTAGCGTTAAGGAGTATCCTTCTCAATCAACCTTATGAATATGTGCTTGGCTGGGAACCCGGGTTTGTGCTTATGTCGAAAGCTCTTTTGTTGTTCACCCACTCAGAAGTTTGGGCTGTTAGGGCGATAAGTGTTGTTTTTGTCTTTATTCTTATGGTATTTCTGCTAAGAGCGTCCTATTTGGAAGTTAAAGTTTTTTGGTTTTACTTTATACCCGCGTTTATTTATCAGTTAGGTATGAATACGCTTAGAGTGGGGATAGCTGAGGCTATATTCCTTCTCGCGTGGCAAGCCTCCAGGCGTAATAATAAATGGGAATTTGTGCTATTAAGCGGTGCAACTGTGCTTTTTCATTATTCAATGGTATTCATAGTTGGGTTGTTTTGGATGCTAGAGTTTTTTGTATTACCTTCAAGTAATCTGCGGAGAGAAAATAAGCTCCCGAGGATGCTTGTTTTCTTAGCATTAGCGTTTTTGGCTGTCATAATATTTTGGCACCGACAAGAGTACTTGTTGGCGAAAATCGATCTTTACTCCGACTATCAGTCTCCAGCGCCTTACTCTGGTTTAGCGAAAACATCCGCTATAGTGCTTATGTTCCTTTTTTTGCTACCTAGCCGAAGTTTACCATTTAATTTGAAATTAGTTGCGCTAATGTTGGTGGTGCTAACCTTTGCTTTTCAATCGTTGGCCTTATATACTTATGCTGCACTACGGCTTTTGGATTTGCTGGCTTTTGCTGCCCCGCTTTTGCTTTTACGGCTCTTCGATAGTACTGAGACCCTTCCGCCTCCTGTATTTTGGCTAGGAATCTTAGTTGCAGGATTTTTGCTAGGGGGGCTTCTATATAGAAACTTTCTGACAGACTACGATGGGCAACTGACAGGATTTTCGACCCCCTTCTTACCTTTCAGAACCATATTTGATGATAACCTTTAAAAGGGGGTGGTAGGGTGAGAATTATTCAAGTTGTTGAAGCAACTGCTGGAGGAGTTGCCAGACATGTCGTGGATTTATGCTTGGGCCTCACCTCTATTGGCATTGAGCTTCATATATTAGCTTCTGATAAACGAATGGACGAGACGTGGAGGGCTGGACTTAGCCTACTGAAGGAAGCAGGTGCTAGGCTAGTAAGCTTACCGCTGTTTCGCGCACCTCATCCTTCAGATATAGGGGCCCTGCTTTTCCTGCTTAAGTATATGAAAAACAGTGGTCCTTTTGACTTAATTCATGGACATAGCTCAAAGGCGGGAGGCATTATTCGTTTGGCAAAAAATTTTGCCGGCACACCAACGGTGTACACGCCACACGCGTTTGTGACGCTATCCCTGAATCCCTTCAACAAAGCCGTTTATGGGTGGATCGAGCGAATGCTAGTTCCCTTTACAGATGGTGTGATAGCAGTATCTGAAAGGGAATACTTTGAGGCCCTTAGACTAGGCTTCCCAAGGGAGAAGGTCCGCATCATCCCAAATGGC
>CALDGA010000096.1 GCA_937942085.1 uncultured Flavobacteriales bacterium | reverse complement strand
AGTTTGCGACCGCTATTGCAAGGTAAAGCGCCAAAAGATTGGCGGACAGCGTTCTATTACCGTTACTACGAATATCCACAACCGCATCGCGTTTTGCCTCATTACGGCGTTCGCACGGAGCGATACAAACTTGTCCATTATCCAACAACTGGCGAGTGGGAGTTGTTTGACTTGCAAGTTGACCTACACGAAATGCATAATCGTTATGCTGATCCGCTTTACTGGGAGGTCTGTGAGGAACTCAAAAACCTAATGATGCATCTGCGCTCCGAGATAAAGGACGAACCTTAGCATTTATGAGTTTGAGGAGGGAAAATATGTGAGTTCAATGCTGCTAACGCATCACACTGATTTTATTCCCTCTCGCATGTTAGAAGGCGAGGCAGGAAGTTGGGAAGCGATAGCTCAAATCATAGAACACCAACTACTACCCACATTAGATCAGGTAGGCGCCGCACTTTTTCTCCCCAAAGGGGATCCTGTTCCATCCAATGTGTATTCAGCACCAATCGAAAACCAGCCACCTATGTGGTATCGTAAATGCCCACAAATTGTTTATGTTGTTCAGGGAGAGGAACAAATTGTCTATCGGGGTCGACTCTATACCCTAAGAGCACGACAAGGAGCCATCCTTTCCAAATCTGGTGGTCCCCACATTAGCCATGTCGTTACCTCAAAGGCTATTCCGTTTCGTGACTGCCTATGGTTTGATTTCCTTCCATCAGGCTGCGTGATCCATCGCTGTCAACTGTCTTTTAAAGAACATCTAAGCGGACCTCACTACATGCTGTTGGATCCTAAACTGGAGGAAATTTTTCAAGAGTTGGAAGAAGAGTTAAACCACTCAAGCCGCAGTAACCCGTTAATTGTCAAATCGCTCTTAATGTCCCTCTTCAGCCTATTGGTAAGAGCAAAACTTCTACCTCTAAAGGCGGTAGTTTATCCCCTTCAAGAGAGTGAGAGACTGCCCTTGCCTTTGCGGAAAGCGATACAAATGATGCATCGTTCCTATAACCGACCGTTTTCCTTAAAGCGATTGGCTCAAGCGTGTGGATTTAGCCCCTTTCACTTTTGCCGTGTGTTCAAGACTTACCTAGGCACAACTCCTCTGCGTTACCTCACTCAATTGCGCTTAGAAATTGCTCGTAGACTCTTGGAAACATCATCTTTGTCAATCACAGAAATCGCTCACCTGGTTGGCTATTCTAACCCCGCTTACTTGACCCGTCTCTTCTCTAAGTCCTTCGGCATTTCCCCATCAAATGTTCGCTTCCAATCCAGACCCTCTCATCGCTCTAAACCTCGTAAAGCAAAATCGGATAAGTTTTAGCAATGTAAGATATTGCTTTAACCCCTTCCTCACACTATAATACTGCATGGAAGCGGAGTATCCAAGCGAATGAAGGAGGGATGTATGATGTTTGGCTCATCAAGGAGTGCCTTCACTCTCATTGAATTGCTCGTCGTGATCGCAATAATCGCGATCTTGGCGGCAATTTTGTTCCCTGTATTCAGCCAGGCTCGTGAAAAAGCAAGGCAGGCAGCTTGCATCTCTAATGGCAAGCAAGTCGGTTTGGCATTTCGGATGTATATCACGGACTATGACGAAGTTTACATGTTCAGCATCTACCAAGGTAGTTTGGGTGGTTGGACATGGCATCCTCGGTTGCATCCATATGTGAAATCGGGCGGAGCATATGTCTGCCCATCAAGTATCATTGCCAGTCCACCAGATCTGTATTGGATTCCTGTCGGGTTTCCTGGACAAGTGACTCGCTATGGGTTTGACTGGCATCCTAATCGGGCAATAATCTGTCAATACAATGATGTGCGGAACTATCGTGGGGGTGCTCCATTTCATGAAGCACTTGTCCCCCGTCCAGCAGAAACAATTATATTCGGTGATACCCCTTGGGGCGGTTTGGAATTTGATGGAACAGCTGGCTATGTGACGAGAGGTTGGCGGACAGATATGTCTATTCGGGTATGGGAAGGGGTCAATGAATTCGGGAATCCATATGGTTATTGGGTCAACATGGGGCGAGGAGAAGGTGCTCCACCCTTCTTCACCGAACATTTACGGATGGTTAGTTTCATCTTTGCTGATGGTCACGCTAAAGTGATGAAAGTAATGCACACTTACGGGATGCCTCCAAAGTTAAACACCCAAATGTGGGCTTTTGAATTGGGATTATTTCCATGGTATCCGCAGACGGATGAGGCTCTTGCTAACCATGTAGCATTCATAGGTGAATGGCTTCACCCGCGTTTGAAGTGAGGCTTTGAAGTGAAAGAGAGGGGCGTGGCGGTGCTAAATTGCTCTCCATGCCCCAGCTCTATCCCAAGGGGGGAGTTAAAAATGGCTATTTCTTCTCGTTGGTTTTGGTTTATTGTCCTTGCTGTTGTCGTAATTGTTTTAGTCGGTGGATGGGCATTACTTGTGCGTCCAAAACAATTGCCACCGCATGAACGAGGGCGAAAGGTTACTGACCCACGGGAAATTCAAATGCTGGAGCACCCAGAATTGGAATATCTTCAGAAGCAACCGCAGCCTTCTGCGGGGGCGTTTAGATAGTTCTCTCCTTCCTCATTCTTTTAGAAAAGCGGATAGGCACACTGCTTTCACTGGACAATTTAAGATGGCACTTACTGAAACAACTGATGTGCGGGCGATAATTTTTCCGAGTAGGACTGGAGGTGCTTGCTTTGCCACCCTCAAATGGGGTTTAGGTGACTCATTGTTTAGCACAGTCTTACCTCGCCATGTTGACAGTTTGTAGGTGATGGTGAGAAACAGACAGGAGATTTTCATTGGAACGATTTCTCCTGAATCGGTGCATATCAGTATTACCTTTACAAGCTTGCACCCTCCTTACGCTGGATGAACTTAAGTGGCAACCTTTTTGGTGGTAGAATAGGCTATATGGGGGTTGGGAAGAATGCGGAGTATTCGCGTCGTTTGGACTGAGCCCTCCAAAGTCATATTGGAGGAATGGGAACTGCCGAGAGTTAACGCAAGAGAAGTTCTCGTAAAGACCCACTTCACGCTTATCAGCCCCGGCACTGAAAGGGCGTTTTTGCTTCACCTGCCAAACACCCCTGCAACTTTCCCGCAGTATCCAGGCTATTGTGCTGTCGGTCATGTGTTGGAAGTTGGGGAAGAAGTTCAGCAGTTCAAGGTTGGTGACAGAGTTGTTTGGGCTGGGAAACATGCTGCTCATGCTGTGGTCATTGAAGACAATTTGTTGACTGTTCCT
>CALDGA010000095.1 GCA_937942085.1 uncultured Flavobacteriales bacterium | reverse complement strand
CCAAATTCCCTCATCCACTGGTCGGGGTTGGCTATGGCCGTGTACATGCCCATGGGACGGCCGCCGAATAGGCCGAATGTCTCCCCCTTTAACCGATTCACGGCAGCACCAGCGCGGACGAAGGCCAAAACCTTACAGAGGACTTTGGGGTCGCGAATATCTCCGGACAGGCGGCCGTGGAAAACCCCGATTTGGTCTAGTGCTCCAGCAGCAGCCAACATCCCCACCATACCTGGATATTGGGGGTTGATGTTGGAGAAAAGAAGAAACGGCCCCGGAGCGAATTGGGAAGCAACAACTACAAGGTGCGGAAAGCTCCACACGGCAAAATTGAAGATGGTGACCTCACAGCCCTCCTGGGCCAGGCGCTGGGCCTCGGTTTTTGCGAGCTCAGCTGTCCAGATGACCTCCCGGCCCACTACAGGCTCCACCTCACCCGTAGCCCGCAGCGCCTCGACCAATCGGCCCTGGAACTCCTGGCTCACTGACTCAACTTGTCGATGGACCACTTCCCGACCGTCAGAGAATGTCAAAATGCCAACCTTATACTGCTTCATCGCCCCTCCTTTTTATATTGTCTTTAGTATTTCGTTGCCCCACCGGTCAGTCCCTTTATGAAATACTTCGTCATAAAAGAATAAAGAACAACAATGGGTGCGGAGGAAAGAAGCGCTCCACCCATAAGAGATCCCCAGTAGAACACATCGCCACGCACCAGCTCTGAGACAACTCCTGCCGAAAGAGGTTTCTGAGGAGAGGTGGAGATAAACGCTACAGCATAAAGAAAGTGGCTCCATGAAAGGGTAAATGCAAATATGGCCGCGGTCATTAATCCGGGCAGCGCTAAGGGTAACACAACCCGAATCAATGTTTGCAATCGGGTTGCTCCGTCAACCAACGCGGCTTCTTCCAGTTCAAGAGGGATGGTTTTAAAGTACCCCATGAGCAACCAAGTGCAGAAAGGAACTGTAAACGTAGGGTAAGCAACTATCAATGACCATATCGTATCGATAATCCCGAGAAATCTGAGTACTTGATATAAAGGGATAAACAGAATCGTTGGAGGGATTAAGTAAGCTACGAATACACATATGGCAAAAGCTGCCCGACCTCTAAACCTGAATCGAGTGATACCATAAGCAGCAAGACTTGCAATACTAAGGGTAATTACCGTTACAAGGGATGCGACCACTGTCGTGTTCAAAAACCACTTGGGGAAAAGAGTCCTGTTGAATAGATACGCGTAATGCTCAAAAGTAACCCTTTCGCGGATCCACAAGGGGTTGGTTGAAAGATCATACATCTCTTTGTTTGTTTTTAAGCTAGAGATTGTCGCCCAGTAAAACGGGAACAAGAGAAATACCAAATAAGGAATCACGATTAAGTACAACATAAACTTGCCAAAGTCTCTATGCAATCTTTTCATACCATCTCCCGGCCAATAATTGTACGCATTGCAAAAAAGGCAGCGAATATAAGTGCTGGGAAGATGAACAAAGAAATAGCTGCCCCTTGACTGATCTGTGTACCAGCTAACCCCACCTGGTATGCAAGGGTGCCCAACAAATGTGTGCTTTGGAAAGGTCCTCCTCGCGTAAGGATATGGACAATGTCAAAGTCGGCAATAGTCATAACCAATGAATAAAGCACAACGATACTAAACACGGGGATTAACAAGGGAAAGGTGATCTTAAAGAATTTGGTAACACTTCCAGCTCCATCGATGCTAGCAGATTCGTAGAGTTCTTGCGGAATAGCTGTCAAACCAGCCCCAAAGGCAATGGAAAAAAAGGGGATGCCTCGCCAGACATTAACCGTGATCACAGCAAGTCGTGCCCAGAAGGGGTTGCCAAGCCAGGAAATTCTACCTAATCCAAATTGTGTTAGAATCCAGTTTAATACGCTAAAAGTCGGCTCAAACATCCATTGCCAGATTAATACACTCATTGACGTGGGAATTAGCCACGGAAGCAAAACAACAGCCCTCAGGATGTTTCTTCCGGCGGGAACATGGTGCAAGAGAAGAGCCAGGGCTAATCCAAAGATGGTTTTCAAGATCAAGCTAATCGAAACGTACAAACCGGTGTTTGCCAATGTGCGCAGAAATATTGGTTGACGGATAAGCTGAACATATGTGGTGAGGCCAACAAAATTCCCATCCGTCCCGATGCGTCGGTCCGTCAGGCTGGTGTAAATCGACACTAATACGGGGTAAACCATCAGCAAAACCAAGACAAGCAGCGCTGGCGCAATCATTAAATAGGCGCTAGTTTTTGACATTACCACATCCTCCTCTTTTCGTGGTTATTCACAATATCCTAAAAGAAGGGAAAACCCGCCCCCAGGGTATATTTTCCTGGGGGCGGGTGTGAATTATTTGTGCTTGAACCCAAGCCTGAGCAATTCTGCCTCAGCCCAACGCATTGCTTCGTCTGGGGTCATTTCACCAGTGACCGCTTTGGCGAACATCAGGGGCACAATGTGAAGGTTGTAAGCCATTGCCCATTCAGGTCCAGGTGGAGCGGGCCAGCCGGTGGGACGAAGCTCCTCAATCGCAGGGTGATAGAACCGCAAAGGCTCTCGAGTCATCCAGTACGAGATCTCGTTGTATACCCTGAGCGTAGGCTGGTTATACCCCCATGATGCTTCCACTTGTTTCACAACATTATCGGGGCGCATTAGCCAGCGGAGCAAATCTTTAGCTAAGTCTATATTCGGCGAGAACTTCCAAATGCCGAAACTGTTGTAATCCGCTACTCTAAAACGTCCATAAGGCCCTTTTGGCAGAGGAGCGTGAGTAATTGAGTTTACGATAGGCAACTTATCACGCACAGCAACTGCCCAAATGCTAGGAGGATTGGGGGTCCACGATCCAATGCCAGCGAGAATAAAACGGTTATTCCCCGCATCATCCCAAGCAAACACATCGGGCGGCATATATTTGCTGAGCTTCATAACGTACTCGATGGCTGCCTTTGTCTCTGGTGAAAACACGGTAACGTAACCTTCCTCATCAACGACACGCGCGCCAAAGGACCACAGGATCGGGAATAGACCACCATTCGCATCAAATGTGTCCCTAATTGCAAAACCGATAGGGTGTCCTATAGCAGCAAGCCTTGGCGCAACATTAAGCAAATCATCCCACGTAAATTCAAGCATGTCAGCAATTGTCAACCCGATGGCATTCCAGTGGTCTTTGTTGATGGTGGCCACAAGGCTTTGGAAGCACCAAGGGATTGCTCGCCAATGGCCATCCAGAAAACACAAGAACTTGGCTCCTTCTGCCCAGGGCCCATAAAGGTCATCGAGCTCGCTGGCGAGATCATCCAATTCAACCAGATAATCTTTAAATAAGGCTACATTATAGTTGAACAGAAGAACAATGTCGTGGCCTGACCGGGCTTCTACCTCAGCAGAAAGACGTATAGCTAGATCTGGTAGAGAGGCAAAATCCACACGAACCGTGACGCCATTAATGCGTCCCCACTCTTGGGCCTGACGGACGAACTCATCATTAAAACCAGGCACAAAATGGTTCCAGGTTAGAACGGTAACCTCCCTCGCAGTAGCCCCCCATGTTCCTAAAACCCCCACTGCAACTCCAACTAACAACATCCACATCTTTGTCATTTTAACCTCCTTTTTACATCCTGTCTTTACTTGTCTTTACATCTTTTTTTATTACCTAACTCCACTTTTTACCAACATTAATTAACAACCCTCACATGTTTATCACCCCCTCTTGAATCAACTTTTCCAAGATCTCCGCCAAACAGACTTTCTCGCTTTTCTTAAGAGGTGTCAATGGCTTTAGAGGTTTACCTACATCACGACCCAAAAGATTAAGACCATCTTTAAATATTTGCACAAAATGCGGGTAATTATCCTTGCGATCAACACAAATGAAGTTCACAAGCGGAATTAGCTTGTACCAAAGAGCTCTAGCCTCCTCAATGGCTCCCCGGTTGGCTAGCTCGTAAAGTCGAACACAGGCTGCGGGTACTAAGTTTACCATGCCAGTAAGCCATCCATCCGCACCACAAAGAAGGGCCTCCAAACCGTTTATATCGTGGCCGTAATAAACCACTAGTTTGTCCCCGCAAAGATACTTGAGAGTGTGAACTCTCCAGGGGTCGCCGTGAGCCTCTTTAACGCCCTGAAGCACGCCCTCGTCGACTAGCTGAGCAATTTCCCACGGGGTGAACTCATACCCCACAAACCACGGGTTATTGTACAAAATAATTGGAATATTGATAGCTTCTCTAAGAGCGCGAAAGTGATCAAGTGCATCACGCTTTGGAGGATTAAGATAATAGGGAGGAGTAACCATTACACCCTGGGCTCCAGCCTTTTCAGCAAACTTACCAAGCTCGATAGTCAAGCGTGTACTGTAATGCATACTTCCCGCATATACTGGCACTCTTCCATTTACTTCATCAATCACTAATTCAATGAGCCGTTTACGCTCCTCGAGACCAAGCCCCATAAATTCGCCAGTACTTCCACCTGGTACGATTCCATGCACACCGTTATCGATAAGGAACTTTACATGATCACGAGTGCGACGCTCGTCGATCGTTTCGTCGTCATGAAACACTGTAATCATCGGAGGTATCACGCCTTTCACCAATTTGACCATACCTATCCCCCCTTCTAGGTTGAGAACCTGATTTTTAATTCCACTGGAACGCGAATGTCTTTCTGAGTTCTGGTTTCTGGCTTATTAAACAAGTCTAATAAGGTTTCAAACGCCCGACGACCGATCTCGTAAGGACGCTGGACAACGACTGTAAGCGGAGGATTAACCAGCTCTGCCCACTCTAGATCATCAAAGCCCACCACTGCTACTTGTTGGGGGATCTGTGTGTCTCGAGAAAAAAGTTCTTGCAAGACACCGATGGTCATCAGGTTGTTCGTGCAGAAAACCGCGGTGGGACATTTGGGAAGAGAAAG
>CALDGA010000094.1 GCA_937942085.1 uncultured Flavobacteriales bacterium | reverse complement strand
GGATGGATAAGGAGGAACTTACTTTGGATAAGGAGTGGATGAAACTCGACCAATTAGTCGAGGAGGCCGTGGATCATTTCCATTTAAATGTCCAAGACCGTGGCGGTTGGATGGACTTACAAATGGCAGAGGGCAGCTTTGATTTCCTAGGTGACCGTACGCAGTTGAAGAGTGCCCTGACGAATCTTATCGATAATGCTATTAAATATAGCCCTTCAACACCGCAGATTAGCGTGAGATTGGGCCTAGATGATTCACATTATCTCGTGCATATTAAAGATCGAGGCATAGGTATGGATGAGGAAACCCAGATGCAAGTCTTTGACCGATTCTTCCGCGCTACCAAGGGAAATATTCACGACGTGAAAGGGCACGGATTAGGCCTTTCCTTCGTTAAAGAGATAGTAGAAAAACACCGAGGTCAGATCACCTTAAAAAGTGCGCCCGGTGAAGGAACCACATTTACCCTAGCATTACCAAGAAAATAGATATGGACAAGCAGCACATATTACTTGTAGAAGATGATATCAACTTCGGCAATCTATTGCGAGATACGCTGACCTTCAACGACTACGAAGTCACGCTCGAGCGCGACGGCGTTCAAGGCCTTCGTGCTTTTAAGCAAGGCACCTTTGACCTGTGTATTTTCGACATCATGATGCCGAAGAAAGACGGCCTTACCTTGGCCACAGAGGTGAAGGAGATTGATAACGGTCAACCGCTGATTTTCCTCACAGCAAAAGGTCAAAAAGAGGATATCATTGCGGGATATTCGGCTGGGGCGGATGATTATTTGGTCAAGCCCTTCGATACTGATGTGTTGCTGTATAAAATTCAAGCCATCATTGGCCGTAAATCTGCGGAGGTAGAGGAGGAGCCGGATGAGCTAACCATTGGGAAGTTCACGTTCTTCCCCAAGATTCGTCAGCTAGACCTGAACGGCGATGTCGTGCGATTAAGTCCTAAGGAAAGCGACTTACTGAAGATGATGATTGCCCATCGCAACCAATTATTGCCCCGTTCCAAAGCGCTGCTAAAGATTTGGAAAGAGGATAACTATTTCACCGGGCGTTCCATGGATGTTTATGTGGCGAAGCTCCGTAAATACTTGCGTCCGGACGAGGGGTTACGCATTGAGAATGTGCACGGCGAAGGCTTCCGCTTGGTAGACGAAAGCTAGCGTTCGCGCCGACCTGGGTTGGTATGCTTGGCGAGAATTCGCTTGGATTCTACCGCAGCGGATTTGGACTTTTTCGCCGCGTACAACGTATCGCTGGCGTGCTTTCGAGCTTTGGACAGATCGATGATCGGTTCGGCCGGATAATCCCCCAGGCTGATGTTTTCCATCGCCAATTGCAAAGGAGGAATATTCCACGGCTCGTGGATGTACTCTTCTGGTACTTGGGCCAATTCTGGTATCCATTCTTTGATAAATATTCCTTTAGGGTCGTGGTCCTGACTCTGTTTGATCGGATTGTATATGCGGATGGTATTGACCCCTGTGTAGCCGCTTTGCATCTGAAACTGGGGGTAGTGGATGCCAGGTTCGAAATCAGTGAATAGACTTGCGAGGTAATCGGCCCCGGGTTTCCAAGGCAGCCATAGGTATTGGCTGTAGAAACTGACGACCATGGCGCGCATTCTAAAGTTCAGGTAACCCGTAGCGTCCAAACAGCGCATGCAGGCATCGACTAAGGGCACGCCTGTGCGTCCCATTTTCCAAGCGGTGAATTTCTCTTCGTCCATCTTTTTGGTGGCATCCACCGCGATGAAGCCCCGATTGATGGGAACTTGCTCGTATTCTATTTCGCTTTCGAATTTTTGTATGAAGTGGCTCTGCCAGCGCAATCGGTCCTGGAAGGCTTTGAGGTTGCGTTTACTGCCGGGTATGTCGAGGTCGCGCGAGCGTTGAAATACTTGGCGTACACTGAGGTTTCCCCAGGCCAAATGCGGCGATACTCGACTGCATCCACGGCGGCTTTCCCTCGGTTTGGAAATGCTACGTGCGTATACTGTAATTCGATCCAGCAAGAAGGAATCCAGCACCTTGTGGGCACGAGTGATGCCGCCGCGTTGGTAGAGGTTTTGGGCCAGTTTGGGCGCTTGGGCGGACCAGTGAGGGAAGGGGTTGGTGGTGAGGAGCGTTCTGCAGTGTTCCATATTAAAAGGCGCTATAGGCGCATGGATATTTGTGTACCAATTCTTCAACCAGTACTTGCGTTGCTTTAACCCACGGGCCACGCCGAAGGTGGGGTACTCATGCCAAGCAATGTTTCGCTCTTTGCACCACCCCGCAAGGGCGAGGTCCCGGTCGAAGGTCCATTGAATGCCCACTTCCTGATGACTATAGATGCCTTTAATCTCAAAACGTTGTTCGCAGGCCTCAAAGAATTCCAACGCTTCGCAGTGTAGGACATGTACTTTATGCTGCCCTAGGACTTCATTCATAGCAGCTACAGAATCCCACACGAACTGCCACTGGCGTTCCGAATATTGAATCTGAGCCCATTGTGTAGGTTCCTTTAGATACACGGCAAGGAGGGGTAAGCCGGCTTGCAATGCAGATTGTAGCGCAGCATGGTCCTGCCAACGCAGGTCACGCTTGAGCCACAGAATACTGATTGCGGGCTTGGCCATGTTTAGATGGTGCTTTGTCCCCCGTCCACGTGTAGGATTTGGCCAGTAATCCAAGAGCTTTTATCGCTCAAAAGAAAGGCTGCCATCTCGGCGATATCTTCTACTTCACCTACGCGCTTCATTGGATTGTTGGCGCCAATTGCTTCCTTCTTTTCTGGGGTAGAAAGAAGCCTGCCTGCCAGCGGAGTATCGGTCAAACTCGGGGCAATAGCGTTAATACGGGCCTTCGGTGCCCATTCTGAGGAAATGGCACGGACCAATCCTTCGATGGCCCCTTTCGAGGCACTTACCGTAGCGTGAAAGGGCATGCCTCGTTGTACGGCGACGGTTGAAAATAACAGGCAAGAGGGAATAGCATTAGGGTTGAAGTTGGCCGTAGCGGCTTGGAGTGCTTTTACCGCGCCCAACACATGGATTTGGAAATCCTCTTCGAAGGTCTCTGGCTTGAGACCTTTGAACGGCTTGAGGTTGATCGTGCCGACGCTGTACATCAGTCCATCAATGCGCTCGGGCATGCGGTCTTCCCAAGAATCGGTCAATACATCAAA
>CALDGA010000093.1 GCA_937942085.1 uncultured Flavobacteriales bacterium | reverse complement strand
CCATCAGGTTTGATCCTCAGAGCGATGCACACCGGCTCCTTTGCACGTTGTCCTCGGCGGACCGAAAGGAACGGTTCGTCCAGAAACACCGCGTACTACTCCCCGTCTAAGGGACGCTCCCGCCAAGCGCGCACTTCCCCTTCCACCGCCTGGGCAAGCCGGGAGATGCTCTGGGGCGAGGAGAAGGCGCCATAGATTTCTTCGAGGAAGCGGGGGATGGCGCGGGTGCTCACTCCTGCGGCGTACAGAGCAAGGATGGCCTCTGAGAGTTCCAGGGAGATGCGATGCCGGTAGAAGAGGATCTTGGGATAGAATTCTCCTTCCCGCACGCGGGGGACACGCAAGTCCTCCCCAGGGCCGACGAGGGTCAGGAGGTCACGCGTGGAGTAGCCGTTGGCCTTGGTGGGGTGCTTTTCAAGGTCTACGGCCCGCTCCTTGCGCGTGATGCTCTCCAAAAGACCCTTCACCATGACCTTAATCCGCTCTTCCACTTTTTAAGATCTCTTCACGGGTTTTGTCCCGCATGGTGGCCTCTCCTACCTATCTTCCTGCTTGAAAGTGAGTCGGTCAGCAGTAAAATGCAAAAAGCAATGGGAGTATTTTTGCAAGTCGAGAATATCTCCAAACGGTTCGGTGGAGTTGTTGCTCTTAATAACGTGTCTTTCGCACTTAGTGTCGGAGAAATTGTGGGGCTTATTGGAGAAAACGGATCAGGCAAATCCACACTTGTCAAAATAATTGCTGGAGTCTACCAGCCAGACAGCGGTGTTATTATAGTTGATGGAAAGCCCAATAAATTTATGACCCCTATCCAGGCTATAAGGGCAGGTATTTCTGTCATATATCAGGATTTCTTGCTTTGCCCTAATCTTACAGTTGCTGAAAACATTGCAATGGGGAGCTGGGCCTACAAGCGGCGCAAACTACTAAAGTGGGGAGAGTTGTACAGGAGCGCTGAACAAAGTTTGAGCCGCATAGGTGCGGCGATAGATGTGAAAGCAGAGGTAGCACAACTTTCAACGGCTGAGAGACAAATCGTTGCGATTGCCAGAGCTTTGTTCGAGGGTGCACGGTTGATCATTATGGACGAACCAACTTCTGCATTAACTGAGAAAGAAATAACCGTGTTATTCTGTATACTCCGGCGATTGAAGGAAGAAAACGTCAGTATAGTATTTGTAAGTCATAAGTTACAGGAAATCCAACAAATAACGGATAGAATCATTATTTTACGAGATGGTCAAGTCGTTTATGATGGGCCGACATCAGCGACAGATGTGGAAACAATGCAATTCTACATGACGGGTGAGCGTTTTCTTGCGAAAGAAGAGGTGGCGGACACCTCCAGGAAAGGGCGCCCACCACTTTTGGTTATAGAAGACCTTACTCTGAAGCCGTATTTTTACGATATAAGCTTTTCTCTTTTCGAGGGAGAGGTGTTAGGGATCACTGGCTTACTAGGGTCCGGTAGGCGTGAGCTCGCTCTCACCTTAATTGGTGCGCTAAGACCCGACTCAGGGCGAACATACTTGCAGGGAAAGGTAGTCCGCCTTGTATCTCCCGGAACTGCGTGGAACTGTGGTATAGCCTATGTTCCAGAAGATCGCGTTACAGAGGGGCTTATTTTAGCACAAACTATTACAGCTAATATCATTTTGCCAAGCATCAAACGCTACAAGACCTTGTTGGGCAGCTTTTTCTACCGAAGAACCATCCCTGTTGGCCAGCGGTGGTGCCAAGAGTTAAAAATCAAAGCGCCATCTTCTGAGGTAGCTGTTGCTACGTTATCAGGGGGGAACCAGCAGCGCGTGGTTTTAGCTAAATGCCTGGAAGCCAATCCGCGGATTTTGGTACTGAACAATCCAACAATGGGGATCGACGTTAAAAGTAAAGCTTTCGTTCACTCGGCAATTAGGCAATTAGCAAAGCAAGGGCTAGGCGTTATTATCTTTTCGGATGACATTCCTGAGTTACGAAGTGTTTGCGACAGGATTATAATATTGAAAAACGGTCGTATTGCGTATGAGGTAGAGGCGCAAAGCATCCAAAGTGATCAGCAACTTTACAAGATGCTCATAGGAGAGTAAGCCTATGAAATTAACGCGACTATTACGCCACGAAGTAGTGCTATGTCTATTTTGCGTCTTCGTTGTGCTAAGCATCGGGTCTATTAATCCGGCGTTCTTCTCGTTGGCAACGATCTTCGAGGTTATTCGGGGGGCAATTCCCTATATGCTAATGGGACTGGGCGTTATGCCCGTCATGCTCACAGGCGAAATAGACATTTCATTTGTTGCCATAGCAGCAAGCGCATCACTAGCTACGCATAACGTCCTCATCAGGCACTTGCGATACCAAGGCGGCCTCGCTGGGTATTTGCTCATTGGATTACCAATGGGTGCATTTTTGGGAGCAATAGTTGGTGCAGTATCCGTATTTTCTGGCCTTCCTCTCTTTCCTGTTTCGCTCGGCTTTTGGCTGATGCTGTATGGTTTTAACTTATTCTTCATCAGCCCGGAGATGAGGTTCGACTTGCCACCAGGCCTGACGGGTTTTTATAGGCGTTTCTTGGTCACGGTTAAAGACCCTGTGGTTGGTGAAACTGGGCTGCATTTGGCTATTGTGTATGTATTAGTTGTTGGAGCGTTATTAGCGATTATTCTTCGTTACAGTACTTTTGGGCGAGGGTTGTACATTTCGGGGGGCAATAAGGATGTTGCCATCCGGAGCGGCTACAAGTTAGGGAAGCTGTTAATTGTAGCTATGACGTTGAATGGAGGGCTTGCTGCCTTTGCGGGTATTTTACAGTGCGCGTTTAAGCGCTTTTTTGATCCGATTTTATTCCGAGGCGCCGAACTTTTCGTTATCGCGGCTTGTGTTGTTGGTGGCGTAGCCATTGGAGGCGGAAGAGGCAGTGTCCCAGGAGTCTTAGCGGGTGTGTTTTTCGTCCAGCTAATAACGCGTGGGTTGGTCTATTTGGGGATTAAACCAGTATGGCACCAGTTTGTCCTAGGATCCATTTTACTTGGTTTTATAGTTTTTATTACCACTCGACAGAAATTATGGGTCATTTTTGGTAGGAGGAAAAGATGAGCAATAATATTTCCTTATGGCTAAGATATAAGGCGAAGCTGGTTGTCACAAATGTTTCATGGGGATTATTGACCTTTTCTTCACGATATCGGGCGGGAATGCTATTGTTGTTTCTTGGATTGACTCTTGCGCTGTTTCAATCAGGCAATCCTCGTTTTTTAAGCTACAGGATGGTATCAACCATTCTTGCCCAATGCGCTGAGGTTGGTTTAATGTCGCTTGGGATGAGCATTGCATGGATGTTGAATGGTATTGATCTCTCTGTAAACGACCTGGCAAATCTCTCAGCTTTAATAGTGGCTATGTTTCTTCGGAGCATTTTTCGGCCCACTAACGAGACGGTTCTTTTAATCTGTAGTTTGGCAATAGCTTTAACAATAGGCCTAGCAGGAGGAGCTCTCAACGGGTTGTTGATTGGTTATCTGAATATACCACCTATTCTTACCACGTTGGGAACAATGTCTTTGTTTCGTGGAATATCAATGGGACTGACTGAAGGAAAAACGATCTCGAGGTTGCCAAGTGCGTTAGCAGTTTTTGGCCGAACCACAGTTTTGGCGATTCCAACCCCATTTGTTATCCTCCTTTTGTCGTGTCTCTTCATGTATTACTTATTTTCATTCACGACATACGGATTCAAAACAAAAATGACCGGGCTAAATCCAAAGGCTGCTTTTTTTGCTGGTGTTCATACAAAACGTGCAGTATTTACGGGCTATATATTTAGCGGACTCTTGGCGTCTTTAGCGGGTATTATCATAATTGGTCGCACACTATCGGTAGCTTATGAATATGGAACTCAAACATATATTATCTTTGCGCTGTTGGTTCTTAACCTGGCTGGTATTAAGCCTGGTTCATATGATGTGTTGGCGTTATTGGTGGCTGTAGTATTACTTCAAACACTTGCGACAGGGTTTTACAGCAAATTTCTAACTCTGCAAGGTGGTCCTTTCTTTAATCTTTTCCTGTGGGGGCTTGTTCTTGTAGTAGTGTTGGCGCTGTCCAGAGCTATGGAGCGGTGGGTGTCAACACGGTCATAGGGGGTGGCTCTATGGAAGACAAAGCTTTGCTCGGTGTGGATATCGGTACCCAGGGGACTAAGGTTGTGTTAACAAATTTGGAAGGGACGGTATTAAGCGAGGCTCATAGAGAATACGGGGTCATTCATCCGCGACCTGGCTGGGCAGAACAATGGCCCCAAGTATGGGAGGAGGCTGTCTACCAAGCAATTCGTGAGTGTCTGCAGAAGGCCAAGATTTCCGAAAAGAAAGTAGCCGCAGTCGGACTTACAGGGCTTTTTGGAGGGGCAGGAATACCTGTAGATCGCTACGGTGAACCCTTACGCCCCTGTATCATTTGGCTGGACAGGCGTGCTGTTGATGAAGTAGCTTGGGTCCGTAAAAACGCCGATGTAGAAGAAATACTGCGCGTTACCGGGAACTTTGTTGACGCTTATTTTGGTTTTCCTAAAATAATATGGATAAAGAAACACGAGCCAGGTATTTGGCAGAACATTTACAAACTGCTTCCACCCACAACATATATTGCCTTTAAACTTACAGGCCGAATAGCAACGGATTTTTCCACAGCAGCGAATATTGGTGGAGTATTTGATATAAGAACCCTAAAATGGTCCGAGGAGCTGTGCTCTGCACTCGGCATTCCCTTGGAAATGCTCCCAGACAACCTGGTTGAGTCTACGGCTGTAGTGGGAGAGATAACACATGAAGCGGAAAAAAGGTGCGGGCTTCGCGCCGGCACCCCGGTGGTGATTGGTGGTATCGATGCCCCTGTAGCCACTTTTGCAGCAGGGGCCCTTAAAGAAGGCGAGAATGTGGCGATGATCGGTACTTCAACATGCTGGGGAGTGGTTTGCCATACAGAAAAGGTCAGAATTTTTTCCCCAAGCTTCATAAAGGTCCCGTACGTAATAGATGCTCAGAATTTTCTGTATGTCGCCGCGGGAGCTGATACTTCTGGGGCCCTTTTAAGATGGTTTCGGGACAATTTTGGTCAGCCAGAAGTAGATCTTGCGGAGAAGGAGGGCATTTCGCCTTATGCTTTATTGGATTCTAAAGCAGAGGAAATACGTCCCGGATCTGAAGGATTGCTGATTCTTCCATATTTCATGGGAGAACGTGCTCCACTGTGGGACGCGTCTGCACGCGGTGCTATTTTAGGATTAACACTTTTTCATACCAGGATTCATATTTACCGTGCTTTCCTTGAAGCTATTAGCTACAGTTTACGACAGTGTATAGAAGAGGCGGAAACCGCTGGTCTCTCGGTGGAGTCCATGTGTCGCGTTGTAGGTGGTTTGGCAAAGTCGAGCATTTTCTTACAAATCCTTGCTGACATACTCGGCCGTTTTGTTCTTGTGCCACGTCAGGATGTGGGAGCCGCTTTTGGTGCCGC
The DNA here is from genome assembly GCA_937942085.1 of uncultured Flavobacteriales bacterium. Classification (GTDB taxonomy): domain Bacteria; phylum Bacteroidota; class Bacteroidia; order Flavobacteriales; family Schleiferiaceae; genus UBA10364. Next base: position 2,430 of record CALDGA010000093.1, on the reverse strand, counting down.
AATGCTAGCGGGGTTAGGGGTGCACAGCGTTACGAAAGACGATATTGTTCACAAGTGGATTGCTTATCGCTCTACATTTGAACCGCGCCGTGATATTCACGTTCAATATGATACATATTTCAGACTCTTCAAACGCTTGTACAGTGCAACAAAAGATATAATGCACACACTAGCGGAACTACAAGGGCGTGATTAGATTAACGGACTTTTTCCACAATTTCCATGAAACGCTTGACTCTTTCCTTATCCACGGGCATCCAAGTGACCCCTTCCATTTTTAGTGCAGTTCCTACTATTACGCCATCACAAATTTGCAATATCTCCTTAACAGTGTCATGCGTGACTCCAGTGTTACATATTACGGGAATGTTTTCAGGAACTACCTCACGCACTTTAGCAAGGTCTTCTATGCGAGGAGGATGGCCCGTCATAGGTCCAGATATCAATATAGCGTCCGGAACAGACGATATAACGACGCTTCGTGCTATTACCTCCACTGGTCTTTGTCCAAGGACTCCAGCGAACTCTGCGTTTATATTAAAAAAGCATTTGATATGATCAGCATCTATGTAAGCGCGATAACGCAAAATTTCTCCGGCGTTTGTAAGCCACAATCCCATGTCGCTAGCATAAACGCCTGTGAAGACTCCTCTAACGAAACCGGCACCTGTCGCTTTTGCAATAGCAATAGCAGCCTTTGGATCCCATAGCACGTCTACCCCGAAAGGCACTTTAAGTTCTGCGCGTAAGGTGCTTATAATACCAGCCATTGTAGCGATAACTTCCGGAGCTGCTTTCAAAACATATGGCCGATCTCCTTCGTTACAAAACAATATGCCGTCAATTCCTCCTTCTTGAAGAGCGGTGACGTCTTTCAATAAATCTTCGAATAGACCGTTAATGCCCCGCTTCTTGTCGTACAAAGGGGTACCGGGCAAGGGCCCGAAGTGGGCCATTCCTATTACAACTTTAGGCCTTCCAAACATTCGTTCAAGCAAGCTAACCATCCGCTCCCTCCTTTCGTATTATGCCTCGCTGAAGATGTACAGCATTTGAAAAATTCCAAATCACGCCCAGCATCAAATTGATGCAATTTTCGATGTCAGACAGTTTAGCCATTTCGACAGGGGCATGGGTATATCGAACGGGCACTGCGACATCTACTGCAGGAACGCCGTAGTTTTCGGCGGCGAGAAAAGAGCTGTCTGTTAACCAGCCAATGACGGCCTGTCGCTGTAGGGCTATCCCCAGGTCACGTGCAACTTTTTCAATAAAGGACACAAGGCCAGGGTTAGGCACTAATCCCGCCAGCGTTCCCCTCCCGTGAAAGCTGAGCAAACTTAAAACCGGCCCGCCGCCTAACACAACAGGGCTCCTCCCACGAAGGTCAGGCGTGTCTGCTGCTACTGCTACATCAAGACAAACAGCCGCGTTAGGTGCAAGCCTTCGGACAACAGGTAAAATGCCTTGTAGGTTAAATTCTTCTTGCACAGTAGCCACAAGTGATACGTTTGCGTTAATTTGTTCGGCGTTTATATACTCAGCTAGCTTTATGAGAATAAACAAGCCTATACGATTGTCTAAAGCCGTCCCGAACACGAAAGTCTCACGTACCTCTTGAAAACAGCGCGCAAAGCCGACAGCATTACCTATTTTGATACCCATTTTCGCCACATCGGCCGAACAAGTAGCCCCAACGTCTACGTAAAGCTCGCTTATGTCTGGTATCCTGTGCCTTTCTTCTTCACGGGTTAAGTGATGCGAGGTTACCCCTATTATTCCGGGTATGTACTGCCCTTCATCTGTGCATACAATAACGCGTTGGCCAAGCAATGCTTGTCGATTAACTCCGCCAATGCGTTGAATACGAATAAAACCATCTGGTTCAATATCGCTAACGCAAAAGCCTACTTCATCCATGTGAGCAAAAACCATAAGATTGGGAGCGGTATCATTTTTATAAACTGTTCCTATTACATTCCCTAAGCTGTCTATCAAGACATTATGAATGTGTTTTTTAAATTCTGAATATACAAAGTTAATCATAATGTCCTCATGCCCAGAAACTGCACAGATTTTAACCAATTGTTCTAGTAGGTTTATGTCCTCTTTGTTTAGGGTAACTTTATCACGCGCAAAGTGCATAATTTTGTAATAACCCCCTTCAAGACATCATACAAGCCTTCAGTACATCATACAAGCCGCCACGGTAGTGTCTCGGGAAGTCTGTCTGCGGAGCAGCATGGTAGCCTTCTCAAAACTAGGAACAGAAAAAGGAAAGGTCCCTATAGGGGAAGTGCGCGCTTGGCGGGAGCGTCCCTTAGACGGGGAGTAGTACGCGGTGTTTCTGGACGAACCGTTCCTTTCGGTCCGCCGAGGACAACGTGCAAAGGAGCCGGTGTGCATCGCTCTGAGGATCAAACCTGATGG
>CALDGA010000092.1 GCA_937942085.1 uncultured Flavobacteriales bacterium | reverse complement strand
TGGCCGCAACGCCCGGCGGGATTGGTGGAGGAGGCCTTTGAAGAATTGGGCCGTAGATGGACGCCACTCCTTCAACACTTCGACGAATGTGGCGTCGACCTCGCCTATGAAATCCACCCGGGAGAAGACCTCCACGACGGTGCCACCTTCGAGCGATTCCTCGACGAAGTAGGCGGCCACCAACGCGCCAACATGCTCTATGATCCGTCGCACCTCGTCCTCCAAGGCATGGACTACCTCGGTTACATCGACCTCTACCACGAACGCATCAAAGCCTTCCACGTGAAGGACGCAGAGTTCAACCCGAACGCCCGCACCGGAGCGTACGGCGGCTACCTCCCGTGGGTCGAGCGCGCCGGTAGATTCCGTTCTGTCGGCGATGGCGAAATAGACTTCCCAAGCATCTTCGCGAAACTCGCGCAATACGATTACGACGGTTGGGCCGTGCTTGAATGGGAATGCTGCCTCAAAGACAGCGCTGCCGGAGCACGAGAAGGAGCAGAACGCATTGCCGATTGGATTATTCCGGTCGCCTCCCGCGCCTTCGACGACTTTGCCGCCACCGGAGTGGACAAAGCCGCCAACCGCAAAGCCTTAGGACTCGATTAATAACACATAACACTCAACCCCGAAGGCAACGATCCTTCGTTAACTCAACTCACGAATGAAAAACCTAATCCTTAGTGCCGCTGCCCTCTTTGCTGTAGCCTGCACTGCACCCGCTGAAGCACCTGCCGAAAATACCGGAGCCGCTCCAGAAAAATTGCACAACAACATCAGCGAAGCTGAAATCATTGAAGGCTGGGAACTCATGTTCGATGGCCAATGCACCGGCAACTTCCGCAAGTACGGGGATACCGTGATCGGGAAAGCTTGGGTCATTGATGATGAAAGCATTCATTTAACCACAGGTACAAAGGATGACTACCAAACAGCTCAAGGCGGAGATATCGTTTACATAAATCTGGATGGTAGCATAAAAGAGTTCGAAAATTTTCATTTCAAAGGCGAATGGAAAATTGCCGAGCGAGGGAATTCAGGAATTATATATTTAGTTCACGAGGATTCGAACTATTCCGACAGCTGGATGACCGGTCTTGAAATGCAAGTCCTAGACAATGGTACAGACTCGACAGAGGGCCACCCAGATGCGGCCATTCACAAGCACCGCGCAGGAGATTTATACGATATCAACGCCGCTCCCGAAGGCGCTGCCAAACTCGCCGGCGAGTGGAACCAGTTTGAAATCATCGTTCAAGACGGCCACCTCACGCAAATTCTAAATGGTGTAGTTACCGTAGATCGTGATCTCTTCGACGACCAGTGGCGCGCCGATGTGGCGGCCTCTAAATTCCACCAATTCCCTGGTTATGGCACCTACACCAAAGGCGGCATCGCCCTGCAAGACCATGGCGATAATGTATGGTACCGCAACTTGAAGATTAAGTCGCTTGCATCAGTAGCTGATGAGACGGCGGAAGAATAATTTTCGATCCCGAAAATTTTCCTAGAAAAGCAAAACCCGAGCCGCAGGCTCGGGTTTTTTGTTGGTCCCTTGAACTAGGTTAGGGACGGGGTACTTAAATAAGACAAGGTCCAAGAGAATTTGTTTAAACCGAATGCAAAAAAGTACTTTTATCCTATGGCAAATTACCACCACAGCAAGGGCATCGTTTTGAGTTCCCTCAAGTATGGAGATAGCAGCCGAATCGTGCGTGTATATACGGACGGGTTTGGGTTGCTGAGCTTCTTGGTGAATAGCGTGGGCAGCAAAAGGGGCGTGGTGCGCTCTAGCATGTTGTTGCCGCTGACCTTGGTGGAATTGGTCCATACCCATAAAGGAGAGGGCAAGCTCGAGCGCATTAAGGAGGCGAAGATGGACCTGACTTACACGGCCATTCCCTACGATCCGGTGCGCAATGCGGTGGCGCTTTTTTTGGCCGAGTTGTTTACGAAAAGCCTTCGCGAGGAGGAGGCCAATGAAGAGAAGTTCGAGTTTGTGCGCGGCGCATGTTTGGCGCTGGACACCTTGGACGAATTGCCCGTAGCCTTTCACTTGGCGATCTGGGCGAAGTTGACGCAATATTTGGGTTTTGGACCCGAGGTGAAGAAGGTAAGCGGGGACCAATTCTTTGATCTCCAAAACGGCGCCTTTCTTTCCGAGCCGTCGCTCCTGCATCCTTATTTAGATGCTGCTACCAGTCAATATCTGCGGGATGCGCTGGCTTGGGATTTCGAGGGGCCGCTCCATATTCCAAAGGCCGGGCGCCGGTCGTTGTTGGAAGGATTGGAGCGCTTCATGAACATCCATCTCGACGGTTTTGGGACGTTCAAGAGCTTGGAGGTCTTAAGTGAGCTCTTTGTCTAGGGGTCGGAAAAGTGTAAAAAAGTGTGGTTTTTGGTCGGTTTTTGGATGAAATCGGACGAAAATGGGACAAAATTGGCCCCAAATCAGCCAAAAATGGGAAAATCCACCAATTTTCATGACACGTTGACAAGCCTTCGCCGTTGGACCACTTTTTGCTACCTTACATAGAGTAACTAATTCACTATTTATATGAATCCATCTTTTCCAAAATGGTTGATCCCAGCCTTTGGTATTTTTTTATTCGTCCTTCTCTTTTCTTCACGCCTATTCGTGAAAATTGATGCCGGGGAGGCGGGCGTTCAGTATGACCTATTCGCCGGTTTGAAAGTTGATAAAGTGTACGATCAAGGTTTGAAAATCATCGCGCCTTGGAACCGTATGTATGTATATAGCACGCGTATTCAGGAAGACCGCTCCGTGATGGAGGTCTTGAGTGCCAATGGTTTGACCATTCGCGCCGAGCTTTCCTACCGCTACCGCCCGATCGAGGAGAACATCGGTTACCTCCACAACGAGGTGGGTGAGAACTACCACGAGCGCATCGTAATTCCGGAAATTCGTTCGGCCACGCGTGAGGTTATTGGTAAGTACTTGCCGGAAGAGCTCTACAGCTCGAAGCGCGATAGTATCCAAACAGAGATTTTTAATCTAGCGGCTACACGGATTAAAGAAAAGTACATCGAGCTTGATGCGGTACTGATCCGCGACGTAGGTCTACCAGATAAATTGAAGCAGGCCATCGAGCGCAAGCTTGAGCAAGAGCAGGTGGCACTCGAGTATGAGTTCCGTTTGACACGTGCCGAGAAAGAAGCGGAGCGTCAGCGAATTGAGGCAGAAGGTAAAGCTGCAGCGAACCGAATTTTGAGCCAGTCCTTGACTGATAAAGTCTTGAGAGATAAGGGAATAGAGGCCACATTGCGTTTGGCAGAGAGCCCAAATACCAAGGTGGTTGTTGTCGGCGGTGAGGATGGCTTGCCCTTAATACTAGGGAACAACTAGTCTTAAAAGCGACATTATTTTAGCAGAAGGCGGCCAATTTTGGTCGCCTTTTTTTATATTCACGTACCCTTAACCGGCAGTGAACGAACGACATTGCACTATGGAACTACATGTTGCACTCACTCCGGATTCTTTGCTCTACTGGTTTGGTTGGGCATTATCCTTATTTATAATTGTCTCTCCTATATGGCTAGGGAGAAATCTTAGCATTCAGGGTCGTCGTGCATTTGAACGTGCATGGGCAATATTGCTGATGATATCGCTTGTCATAATGACCTATATGTCGGTCAACCGCGGGGAATTTACCTGGGGCGGCAGTTTACCCATTCATATGTGTGGAATTTCTCGCTTGCTGATTATTGGGTATTTCTTACTCGGGAAGAAATGGATGGGGGAATTGGTCACCTTCACTGGTATCGCCGGTGGATTGCAGAGCCTCTTGACGCCAGAATTCACTCATGGAATCAACCCTGTATATGTCTTTGATTACTATATGAACCATGCATCTATCATCGCAGTGGGTCTATACATCATATATGTCCATCAACAGCCGCTTCAAAAATGGGCTTGGTTGCGCAACTTTGGGCGTATTCAGCTCATGGCCGTATTTGCTGTAGCAGTAAACTTATTGACGGGAGGGAACTACATGTATTTAATGGAGCCGCCGATAGTGGACAACCCATTAGTCATCACAAGCGATTCGTTCCCGCACCTACATGTAGTATTCTTTGAACTGTTCGCCGCGTTGAACTTCCTGCTCATTGAGGTGGTGCTGCGTCGCATTCGTGTGCGCAACTCTATCGGTGTCCGCGTCGTTTAGCATTTTCACACATTCTCAACAATTTAGGCCGATATAGTCTTATATATTTGGGCTGCCGTTCTCGCATGGTTTTTGCGCGTCGGTTAAACCTTTGACCCAAATACCCGTCTTTAACTCATGACGAACCAACTTTTCAAGGTCTTCGTGGCCTTCTTCCTCAGCCTGAGCATCCCTGCCATGGCCCAACAACCGGGTGGTCGCGCCGGATTCGATCCATCTAAAATGCCAAAGATTGGCAAGATCTCCGGTACCCTCGTAGATTCAGAAACCAAAGAACCTTTGGCCTTCGCGGCAATCAAAGTCGTGAGCAAGCTTAGCGAAGATTTGGTCACTGGGGGCATGTCCAACGAGAAAGGACAGTTCATGGTGGAAGGCATCGCATTAGGACCGAATACGGTTGAATTTGCCTTTGTCGGCTACAAAACCTTGACTCAAGAAATCCGTTTAGGACGCGATGGCACCGAGCAAGACCTCGGCAATGTTGCCCTAATATCTTCGGGTATAGAACTTGAAGAGGTTACTGTAGAGGCTGAACGTCAGTTCATGACCAATGAAATAGACCGTAAAGTGTATGATCCGTCGAAGCTCATCCTCAGCAAGACTGGATCTGCTACAGATATCCTAGAAAACATCCCGTCCGTGGAACTTGATATCGAAGGAAACATTACCCTTCGCGGTTCTAGCGCGGTACGCATCATGATTGACGGGCGTCCGTCGCGCTTCACCGGAGAGGATTTGAGCGCCTTGTTGGCGGCCTTGCCTGGAAACAGCATCGAGAAAATTGAAGTGATGACCAATCCATCTGCGAAGTACGATCCAGACGGCACGGCGGGTATGATCAACATCGTGCTCAAGAAAAGTGCGTTGCAAGGATTGAACGGTTCGGTCAACACTTCGTGGTCGGGTGCGGACCGAGTTCGCGCCGGGGTCAACTTCAATTACAAAAACGACAACATCAATTACTTCTTCAACGCCGGACACAGCTCTGGGCGTTACCCAAGAACGAATTGGTCCAACCGCATCAGCCAACTCGCCGACGGTACCTACACCACCTATCAAGAGGCTGAGGGTTTCGGCGGACGAAATGGGAATAATATTAAAGCAGGGTTTGATTGGACCCCAAGCACCAAGCATACCTTCACCCTTCAGGGAACCTTGAACCAAGGGCTTCGTCCACGTTTTGAGGACAAAATCACAGACTGGACCACGCCTTTTAGTGCTTACACCATAGGTCAGTACTCTGAGGAAAATGGTACCAGCTGGAACAACAGCGTGGATGCCATCTACGACTGGAAGCCTTCGAAAGACGAGTCGTTGAACGTTCGTATGTCCTACACCGACGGGATGCGCGACGACCGTATGGACTTTGAACAAGATACGCTGATCAATGGCGGTAAAACGCCTTCCATGCGCTACAACACGCACAGCTACGGCGATCAGTGGGAGTTCAATGGATTGGCAGATTATACCAAGAAGTGGGGTGAATCTACCCGACTTGAATCTGGTGTGAAGGTGATCATGCGTGACGACCTCGACGGTTTTGAGCGCTTCAATACAGATATCAATACCGGCGCAACGGCGATCGATCCGTTGAGCGTAAACGAGTTCTTGTACTCTGAGAACATTTTCGCCGCGTACTCAAACTACGGATTCAAAAAAGGGAAGTGGGGCTACCAGCTCGGGTTGCGCGCGGAGCAAGCGAACATCACCGCGACCCAAATCACTCAAGATTCCACCTTCTACAACAACTACTTCCAGGTGTATCCGAGCGCATTTTTGACCTATGAAATTGCTCGTGGTCGCGAACTGAACTTTAGCTACAGCCGCCGAGTCGAGCGCCCACGCGGTCGCCAGCTCAACCCGTTCATCGATTACAGCGACCCGTTTAACTTGCGTCAAGGGAACCCGTACCTCTTGCCAGAATTTACCGGAGCGTATGAAGCGGGCTATACTCACATCATGCAAAAAGGGGGTACGTTCACTGCGAATTTGTACTTCCGCGATAAGAGTAACATGATTAATTGGTTCAATATCGTAGATAGCACGGGGATCAACATGACCACCTTCCGCAACTTGAACGACGGTGAGGATGCCGGTCTTGAACTCAACTACCGAGGAAAACTAGGCAATAAGGGTGGTTTTGCCAGTATTGGCGGGAATTACTTCTACAGCCAGGTGCGAGGGGAAGTTGACGGCAGAACATGGAATAACAGCGGTTTTGGTTTCGGTTTGAATACCATGATCAGCACCCCGCTTTGGAAAGATGCGAGTCTTCAGCTAATGGGTAACTATAGAAGTAAGAGGGTAGGAGCACAAGGAATAGGTCGTCCTTTCTACTTCGTGGGCGGTGGCTTCAAGCAAGGATTTATGGACGATAGGTTGAATTTTTCAATCAACTGTCGCGACATCTTCAACACCATGGGGTGGAATTACGAGAACGCCGGTCCGAACTGGACACAGGAAGGCCAATTCCGTTGGATGTCTCGTGTCGTCGAGTTTGGCCTCACCTACAACTTTGGCGAAGTGCAGCGCAGACGCCGTGATATTAATCGTGGCGAAGGCGGCGGCATGGATATGGAGATGTACTAGGAAAGCAACAAGATGTTAAAAGCCTCGGATTCGTTCGGGGCTTTTTTTATTTTAGAGGAAACCGTTGGTCATGAAAAAGCTCCTGTTCCTAATTGCCTTTGTACCGGTATTTCTTTTTGCAGAAGTACCGCCTTGTCCTTTGTCCATGCCAGTGGTCTATGATTTGACCGGCGCCATTGATGAAGGCTATAGCGTGGTGGCGGTGGTGACGGACCAGGCCGAGATCTCCGAGTTTTCTTTTGATTCAGAAACGGATTATTTAACGTTGTTAACGGATGCCCAATTCTATTATGCCCTCTGCCTAGATTCCGCAGGACATCAACAGTTCTTGTACATGGGACCGCAAGAAGTGGGGGGAGGCGTGGCCATTCAAGAATTCCAACCCTTGCCCTCGAGTTTGGGAGAAGGGGCCAAGGCTGCCGGTAAAGGCGCGCTCATCTCATTAGGAACGGGAACCGGAATTTTTCTCATCGCTGTGGCGGCAGATCCAGGCGACGGTTGGACGGCATTAGGAGGATTAATTATAGGCGTAGTGGTGGCGTATTTTGGAATCATTGCCAGCGCCGCTTGGGGAATTGTCAAAGGCGTTCAAACTTCCATGCAAAATCAAAGAGAAGTGGCACGACGCATGCAAAGCGTGCGATACGGCTCTTCGAGCAGCACCTTCATTGTCACCCCGGTGGATCGGGAAATAGTGCCTACGGAGTACTTGGAAAAATTGGACCCTACGATCTAAAGCTCTTCGTCGAAATCATCGCCTTCGCCGGGGAAGTCAAAGCTGGTCGGCACACAATCTACATCCACCCCTAGATCGCCTTTTGGACGCTCGAACGGCTCTTGGCTGATGCCTAGCTCTGGGTTGGCGTAATTCTTTTTCATGTATACCGCCCAGATGGGAAGCGCTGCCGTGGCCCCTTGCCCATAATAGGTGCCTAAGCCCCCGCCAAAGTGCGCGGCACGGTCCTCACAGCCGGCCCAAACACCGGTGATTAAGTTCGGTACGGCGCCCATGAACCATCCGTCGGATTGGTTCTGAGTCGTTCCCGTCTTCCCGGCGATTTCGTTGGTGAATTCGTAAGGATATCCCGTGACTACATTTTCTCTGTATTTGATATAATCATGACGTAATCGCATACCGGTTCCGTCCTCGGTTACCCCCATTAAAAGCTTTAAAATAATATAGGCGTCCTTATCGCTCATCACTTGACGCGTTTCAGGAGTGAATTCTTCCAAGACGGTGCCGTTTTTATCCTCTATGCGGGTAACCATAATGGGCTCAACATAGCGCCCTTTATTTGCGAAGGTAGTGTAGGAGCCGACCATATCATAGACGCTGAGGTCGACGGTTCCTAACGCTATAGAAGGCGCTTCTGGAATATCTTCTTTGATCCCCATCTGTTTGGCCAAACGAATGACCGGCCGAGGACCTACCTGTTTCATTAGGAAGGTAGTGACTGTATTTGTTGAATTTGCTAAGGCATGCTTTAAGCTCTTTGTACCGCCATATTTATCATCAGAATTTGAGGGACACCAATCTTCCAATAGACCAAATTCACCTTTTTCAATACAGATTTTGGCGTTCGGAACTTGGAGACAAGGACTGTAGTTTTTCTCCAAGATGGCCGTGGCGTAGACGAAGGGCTTGAAGGTAGAACCTACTTGGCGCTTTCCTTGCTTGACGTGGTCGTACTTGAAGTATTGGTAGTCGTTTCCACCGACCCATGCTTTGACAAATCCGGTTTGCGGTTCGACGCTCATCAGACCTACCTGGTACAGCCCTTTGTAATACATGATGCTGTCCATCGGCGACATGACCGTATCCTTATCGCCTTGCCAAGTAAAGACGGTCATCGGAATCTTGGTATTGAACACGTCGCGGATGCTGTCCATGCTTGCGCCTTTCTTTTTAAGGCCGCGATAGCGCTGCGTGTTTTTCATGGCTCGGTCGAGGATGGCCTTCACATTTCCGGCCGGGTCTTCGTCGAAGTAGAATGGTCCGTATTTACGGTCTTCCTTGATGATGTCAAAGACGCGCTGGAGGTTGCTCATGTGCTCTTGTACCGCTTCCTCTGCGTTCTCTTGCATCTCGGCATTAATGGTGGTGTAGATCTTCAGACCACCGCTGTAGAGGTCGAGCTCTCGGCCGGTACGTTTCTCATAGTTCATGATCCAGTCTTTCATGTAGCCGCGTAGGTATTCGCGGAAGTACGGCGCCAAACCTGCGTTGTGGCTTTGAGGGCGGAAGTTGAGTTGCAGCGGGATTTCCTGGAGGCTGTCTTTTTCCTCTTCGGTGATCATGCCATTGCGCACCATTTGAACGAAGACCTGATCACGACGGAGCTTGGTCCGTTCTGGATAGCGCTTGGGGTTGTACAGCGAAGGGTTTTTTGCCATGGCCACAAAGACTGCGGCTTCCTCAATATTTAGGTCAATAGGCTTCTTGTTGAAGTAGGTGCGTGCAGCAGAATTAATGCCCACGGCTTGGTACAGGAAGTCGAGCTGGTTGAGGTACAGGGCGATGATTTCCTCTTTGGTGTAGAGACGTTCAAGACGCACGGCAATGACCCACTCGCCGAACTTCTGCATGATGCGCTGTATGAGGTTGGTGGCCGGTTCAGAGAACTGCATTTTGGCCAATTGTTGCGTCAATGTCGATCCCCCGCCTTTGCTGCCTAGGTAGGCCACCGCGCGAATCAATGCTTCTGCATCCACACCGCTGTGGGAATAGAAACGCTCGTCTTCGGTCGCAACCAGCGCTTTGCCCAACCACGGGGTTAGTTCCTCGTAGGTAGCGGTGGTGCGGTTTTCACGGTAGAACGTACCCAATACTTCGTCGTCTTCAGAAATGATTTGGGTCGCGAGCTTGGTATCCGGATTGGCAATTTGCTCAATGTTCGGCAACGGATAGAAGACCTCCGCGACCGTGAGCGATAGCATAAGGGTCAGCCCCCAAACCGGGCTGGTAATTGCGACGATGGTCCAGATGACCTGCTTGCGGAATGACCGCGGCTTCTTGGGAGTGGGGGTTGTTGCCATAGGGTATAAAAATAACGAAATGTGGCACCCGAGATTATCGGACAATAAGAACTTTTCCCATAGCGGTGATCTCACCTAAATCATCGCTCACGTAAATCAGGTACACGCCGCTGGCCACCTTTTTTCCGTGGTGATTTGCTCCGTCCCATCGCATTTGTCCTCCTTCGGCGACGGTCTCGTAGACCAGGCCTCCACTCACGTCGGTGATTTTAATCTGTGCGTTTTCGGGGCAGCCTTGCGCTAGAATTGGACCCTCGTACCCCGGACGAATAGGATTTGGGTAGACCAAAAGCTCCGGATATAGGCTGAGGTAGCCCGGAGTGGCCGTGCCGCGATAGCCAATAACGCCCAGCTCCGTGGCGATCACCACCTCTCCCGAGGTCGGATCGATGGCGAGGCTCTGAATGTTGTTGGAAAACAAAGGACTATTCTCTGCTGTGAAATGTTGAAGGGTGCTGAGGCCGTCCGCGCCGATCAGGAAGAGGCCGGCACCGCGGGTACCGATCCACTTTTGGTTGGCGCCGTCCACGACGATGGCGGTGATGGGTGTTTCCCCGAGGAGCTTTTGAACCACGCCATCTTCTTCAAAAAGTATGGGTCGCGCATCTGCATTGCCGCCGTCGAAGAGGTTGTTGGGGCTGTAGAGTACAACTAATCCTTCGTCCGTTCCTATCCAAAATTCCCCGTCGTGGTCTATGGCCATAGAGAGCACGTGGTCGGACGGAAGATCCCCTGAACCTATGCCGGTGGAGAGGTTGCGCTTGGCGCCGTCGAAAATTCTGTAGCCGTAAATGCCGTTGGTTCGGCTTTGAATGAAGAGCATCCCGTCGTGGTGTACGATATCTTTCAACGCGACCCCATCAGCTCCTGGACTGAGGGAATAGGAGGCCCAATTCCCTTCTGCATCTCTTGAAAACAATGGGGTAGAGACCAAGCTTTGCACCCCCCACAGGTTTCCATCATCGTCAAAGGTCAGCCCACCGGTTCTTAGGTCGGAGGCGTTCCCGTTCACCCCTTTCAAGGCGCCGTCGGTATTGGAGGTGTTGTACAGTGCGATGGTATCCTCGATGTAGGTCGGGTCTGCCATGCCTTCGAGGTGGACAATGCCCTTGCCCCAAGAGCTTAGGTAGAGGGTGGACGCGCCGGTTCCCAGCATGGTGAAGGTGGCGTCGACGATATCATTGACCCCGTAGAGCGCGGTCGTCTCTTTGAACGTCCATTCTTGCTTGGTGTAATAGCTCGGCCCTTCGTTGAGGTAAGCCTTGGTCCAAATTTCATTCAAGGCGCCGGGCAGGAGTATCACACCGCCGAAGCTAGGTCCGCCATCGCCGCCAGGGTTTGAATACGAACCGTTGCGGCCGTTGCCGTAGGCGCGGAGTTTGAAGGCCGATGCGCT
>CALDGA010000091.1 GCA_937942085.1 uncultured Flavobacteriales bacterium | reverse complement strand
AACGAAGCATTGAAATTCACACCAAATGCCAACGGTACCTTCTCTTTCAAGATGGTCCCAACCCTTTGGTATGAAGTAGATGCTGCGACCGTATACAGCGAGGACATCCACTTCTTGGTAAAGGCTAAAGACGGCGGAGGTTACGGCGATCCTGATGTAAAAACTCCGGATCAAGTGATCAACATCGATCCACCAGCCACCGAGCGCAATCCATTCTACCACTTCCCGAACAAGGTGATGGCAGATGATATTGTGACCTTGCGTTATGAGAATTGGAGAGAGGACAAAGCCAGCATGCAAAACCTCGCGGAGGACGATTGTTATGTATATGCCAAGGTGATTTTTACCGACGGTACTTTCAGCCAGATTGAGAATACTTTTAATGTGGGCACCAACCCAAAATTGAAGATGAACTACATCGGTGACGGCAACTTTGAGATGCTGATTGTTCCTTCTGAATTCTTTACAGTACCAGCCAATAAGACCATTGATTACCTTGAATTCATTGCCATGAAGAAGGTGTTTGCCACCGGCGCGGATCGCGTGACCGAGGCGGTAAACGTCCTTATCGAATGCCAATAATTCTGGGAACGTCGTAACTTATGAACCCGGCCTTGTGCCGGGTTTTTTTGAACACACTCGAAAACTAAAAGACATGCAACAAAAACCTAGACTCAGTTTTTGGCAAATCTGGAACATGAGCTTTGGCTTCTTGGGGATCCAATTCGGTTATGCCCTCCAAAGCGGTTTCATGACCCGCGTATTTGAAACCTTGGGTGCTGATGAGCACAGCCTACCGCTACTGTGGTTGGCCGCGCCTTTGACAGGACTCATCGTGCAGCCTATTATTGGTCAGATGAGCGACAACACTTGGCACCCACGCTGGGGCCGTCGCCGCCCGTTCTTTTTGATCGGGGCCATTCTAGCGTCCATCACCCTGTTCTTTATTCCTCACAGCAGCGTCTTATGGATGGCCGCCGGTGGACTTTGGATTCTAGACGCTTCGATGAACATTTCTATGGAGCCGTTCCGCGCCTTGGTAGCTGACAAACTCCCGGACAGCCAGCGCTCTTTTGGTTTCGTGGTACAAACCCTCATCATTGGGATCAGTACTTGGGTTGCCTCTAACCTTCCCCTGTTCGTTTCAAAACTTGGGGTGAGCAATGAAGCAGATCCGGGCGTAGTGCCGATGTCGGTACAAGTGGCCTTTGCCGTCGGTGCTATGGTGTTCATCTTGTCCATTCTCTACACCGTCTTCACCACAGACGAGTATCCGCCGGAAGATCTTGAAGCGTTCCGCGCAGAACGCGAGGAGAAGGCGGGAATGGCAAATACGCTGAAAGAGGTGATTAAGAACATCTCAGAAATGCCGCTTACCATGCGCAAATTAGGGGTGGTCCAATTCTTTTCTTGGTTCGCCTTCTTCACCATGTGGTCGATGGCCAACCCGGGCCTAACCGACCACGTCTTTGATGCTCCAAAACCCGAAGCCATCGAATATGCTACGAGCACGCCTGAGGCCGTTGAAGCCTACAAAGTGGCCGACAAAGCCTTCAACGACGCCTCCAACCAAGTGGGCTCGTACATGGGCTACTACGGTTTGAGCTCTATGGCCTTTGCCTTGCTGCTCACCTTGTGGACCTCACGTCGTCGCATCAACCGCAAGTATGTACACATGGCCTCGCTTTTCGCCGGTGCCTATGGATTCTTCAATATGTATTTCGCCAACGAACCGTCCGACCTTGGCCTGAGTTTCGTGCTCATCGGCTTCAGCTGGGGATCCATCCTCTCTATGCCGTACGCCATGTTGAGCTCGGCCATCGATCCGAATCGCATGGGCGTGTACATGGGAATCTTCAATATGTTTATTGTACTTCCACAAATCGTGGCGGCTTTCGCCATCACGCCGTTGTACAAGAACATCTTCGGAGATGCTCCTATTAACGCAATGCTTTTGGCGGGTTCCGCACTCATGCTGGCCGCTCTCGCCAACCTGCTCATCACGAACAGAAAGGTCATGACCTACGTGCCGGAAGGCGAAGCATAACCCCAATAAAAAAGGCGCCCGCAGGGCGCCTTTTTTATGATTAAATGGCTCGTTTTTTCCGGAATTCCCGTGGCGAACATCCCTTGATTTTCAGGAAGGCTCGGTTGAAGGAAGAGCTGGAGTTGAACCCGCTTTCTGCAGCCACTTCCGTCATGGCTTTGTTGGTGTTGATCAACAAGTTAGAGGCGACGGTGGTGCGCAATTGCATGAGGTAGTCCACAAAGGTCAGTCCCGAGGTCTGACGGAACCAGCGGCTGAAGCTCTGCTCGGTCATGCTGGCCACATCGGCGATCTCGCTAAGGGTGATGGTGCCCTGGTAGTGGTCTTGAATGTATTTCGAAACGCGCTCCATACGTTGGCTGATCTTCTGGCTCATCACATTGGAATAGGCGCTGTTGGTCGAGACGGTGTTGAATTCCGGTCGCTCGGCAATCATGGCCATGAGGTTGAAGAAGGCACCGATGCTTCGGAGCGGGTCGTTGCCGACGATGGTTTCGAAGGCTTGGTGTTCTTTGTCGTTGAGTATGCCTAAATCAATGCCGTAGCTCATGGCGTTGAAGAGGCGTCGCAGAGCGGAACTTTCTTTGAAGGAATTGAGCCACTCTTGAGTGAATTGGAGCCCCCAACATTCCTTTTCCATAACCACATCTTCCTCGTCTGTGCTGACGAAGTTGTGGGGAAGGTAGGGACCCAATAGGAAGGCCATCCCAGGGCGGAACTCTACGGTTTTGTTGCCGATGAAGGCGATGCCTTCGCCCTTGACGATGTAGGTGATTTCGATTTCAGGGTGGTAGTGCCAATAGTCGTCGAAAATGCTCTGCTTGAGGACATAGCTGTTGTAGCTGCGGTCCTGTTCGGCAATGCGGATATTTTCAATGGTGGCTTTCACGCTACAATAGTTCTATTATTTGGGCTTCCCAGGGCTCATATTCGTTCTCCTCCTGCCCAAACTCGTTGGTGAAGGTTCGCCGCTCGTCTGAAGCATTGATGACTAACCGCCATCTTCCTTGTTCCGAGGTGATCCAGAGCACGTACCAACCGTCTTTGGGGACGGCCTGTTTGACGCTGGTTCTGCCCCGGAGTTTTCGGGAAGCGCCCAATTCTTGACACAAATCTAATAAATCCCCACCTATTTTATCAAAATCAGGGAACTCGCCTTCAAATCCAGGCATATCTTCTCGAATGGCTCCATGGTCCTCGTGCCCACTAAGGCCCAATTCCGTCCCATAGTACAAGACCGGTATTCCTCGTATGGCGTACAAAAGGGTCAGTGCGCTTTTGAGTTTGGTGGTGTCTTGGCCAAATTGGCCCAAAAACCTCCCATCGTCATGGTTGTCCAAAAAGATGATCAGGTCCTCCGGATGCTCGTACAAATAGTCGCTCGCCAATCGGTAATACAACTCCCCCGCGCCGGTATTCCAACCAAATTGCTCGTGCTCCACCGCGCTGTACATCTTGTGGATGGCACGCCATAGGGTAAAGTCCGTCACCGCATCATTATGGGAAAAATGCCCCTCGTACATCTTGTTTGGGGCAAAGTAGGCCTGCGACGCTTCGCTGTAGGACCAAGTCTCTCCAAAGATGAAAATGTTGGGGTAGAGCCGCTTGAGTAATTGGTTCATCTTCCGCAAAAAAATTCGGTCCGAAAACGCGTAGGTATCGCAGCGCAAGGCGTCCACCTCAAACATCTCGATGTACCACAGCGTCGAATAACGCAAGTACGATGCGGTCAACGGATGGCGTTGGTCGAGGTCGGGCATCGCCCCCGCAAACCACCCGTGCTCAAAGGCCTGTTTATCCTGCGCCAATGCATGCGGATCGGCCAAGGCGGAAAATCTAAAATTCGAATAGGGAATGCTGCCGTCCGGGTTGAAATGCACCATGCCGGAATCTGGCAAATGGCGGTGCAAATAATGCTCGACACCCCAATGATTGTAGACGATGTCCAAGATGTGCTTCATCTTCCTTTGATGAAGTTCCGTGGCCAATTCCCTCAACGCATCGTCCCCACCGTACCTGGGATCCACGCGATAATGGTCGGTGATGGCATATCCGTGGTAGCTGTCGCGCGCCATGTCGTTTACCAACACGGGGTTGAGCCAAAGCGCCGTAGCACCCAAACTTTCAATATAATCGAGCCCCATCTGAATGCCCTGCAAATCCCCGCCATGACGGGCATAGGGCTTTGAACGATCTACGCCTCTCTCGCGCATGCCCGGCACATCATCATTCGAAGGGTCGCCGTTGTGGAACCTGTCCGGGGTAATGAGGTACACCAAATCCTGGTCACTCAAACCTTGCGGCTCGTGGCCGCTGCGCTCGAGGAGCGGGAAGAAAAAATCCTTGGGCCCGAGGGTAATATTGAAACCTTCTTCCTTAAAACCCGTCCGGATCCACAGCTTCACCAACGCATAGCGGTCGCCGTAATGTGTGGTTTGAAGCACCTTGCCCACCGGTTTTTCAACCTGTGCCGCCGACTTGAATAGCCCCTCGCCTTGCAGCAATATCTCCACCGTATCTAAGGGATGGTCGATCCACCAGTTTGGCGGGTCCATGCGCTGCACCGTTTGCCCTTTTATGGAATTCAGGCAACTCGCTGAAAGCAGGAGCATTAGGGTGAAAAGAGCAGATTTCTTCATTTCGTGTGTGATTATGCAATAATATGGTTAAAAAGCGATAGAATCGGCCCCTGTTCCTCGTTGAACAAGTCTTAAATTTGAAAGGTACTGCGTACACTAATTACTAACCAATCTCATAATACTATGAAAAAACTTTACGCAATTGCAGCTGCTTTATGCTTCGGTGTAGCAGCATTTGCACAGAACCACAGCGTTACGTTCCAGGTAGACCTAGGGTCGACTGCAGCGAACTCTAATGGTGTGCATGTTGCCGGTTCTTTCCAGAGCTGGTCTCCTAGTACAACTTCAATGTCTCAGGTAGGGTCTACTTCGGTATACTCTGTAACAGTTTCTGTTCCTGCGGGCCAATTGGAGTACAAATTCATCAACGGTAATGCATGGGGTGACGACGAGAGCGTTCCTGCGCCTATCCAAGTTGGAACGAACGGAAACAGCAACCGCTGGGCAGTGATCTCTTCAGATACTACTCTTCCTGCGGTAATGTTTGCGGGTGCAGCTCCTGCTGGACAAAAAGCGATCCAGTTCAAAGTGGATTACTCTTTACAAACGTTGAGCGCTGATTCAGCTCACGTGGCGGGTAACTTCCAAGGTTGGGATCCAGCAAAATCACAGCTTGTCAACTTCGATGGTGTACACCGCTACATCGCGTACGTGAACAAGACAGATTCTGTGTACTTCAAGTTCTTGAACGGCAACGGATGGAGCGCTGTTGAGGCAGTTCCTTCAACTTGTCAAGCTTCAAGTGCGGGTATCAGCCAAGGCGATAACCGTTACTACACAGATACTGTAAGCGGTATCTATGAAGTATGTTACAGCCAATGTGGTCCTTGTACCGTATTGCCTACCTACGACATCACTGTGAATGTTGATGTTAGCTCAATCGCTGCTTGTGGTACTGTAGATTCAGTTTCTTTGGCAGGTCCAATCAACGGTTGGGGCGGCGAGACCATGTCTGATCCTGACGGTGATGGCATCTGGTCGATCACTTACTACGATGTAGATTCAGGTGATTTCACGTTCAAAGCTCGCTACCACGAAAACGGAAACACCAACTGGGAAGGTGGTGGTAACAAGGTGATCACTGTAAGTTCAGATTCAACTGTGGCAACACGTTGTTTCGGTAACGACACTTACGGACCTTGTCCTTCAGTTCCAGCGACAGCTGATGTAACGTTCATCGTTGACTTTACTCAAGCCTCTTACACTCCAGCAGATACCATCTACTTGATCGGTAACTTCACTCAGTGGGAGCAAAACGCGATTACTATGGTTCCTCACACGACTGCAGGTCAGTACATCACGACTGTACCTAGCTTCTGTCCAGGAACTATGGAATACCGCTTCTCTAACGGCGATCCTATGAACTCTGGTAACCACGAGCCAGTAACGGCTGATTGTGGTGTAGATAATGGTGTGGGTGGATACAACCGCTTCTTCGCTCGTACAGGTTCTGCGGATACCTTGCGTCACACGTACGGTACTTGTTCATTCGTAGGCATCGAAGAAGGTGCATTGGATTTCATTACGGTTCGTCCTAACCCAATGACTGAGAGCACAACAATCGGTCTAGGTTTGAATGACCTTTACACTGTACGTGTAATGGACATCACTGGTCGTGTAGTAGCTGGATTCGACAACGTACAAGGCGATGTAGAACTCGTTCGCAACAATATGGTGAGCGGTTTGTACTTCGTGAACGTTGCCAACAGTAAAGGCGATGTGAAAACCATGAAGGTAGTTGTAGAGTAATCTGCAAATTCTCCATAAAACAAAGCCCCCGGCGCGGAAGCGCCGGGGGCTTTTTAGTGGCTAATATTTTGGCGCTACGCGCGGTTGACTAAGCCGTGCTCGACGGCAAATCTGACCAAACCAGCCGTGTTCACCATACCCAATTTGTTGAGGATGTTTTGGCGGTGGTTATCAATGGTTCGTTTCGAAAGGAAGAGCTCCTTGGCGATTTGATCATTGGTTAATTGGTCACAGATCATCCCAACAATTTCTTTTTCGCGCTTGCTGAGCTTGGCCACGCCGGGGTGTTCTTTACCAATATTGATCAGGTTCTTGCCCAAGATGCATTTTTCGATTAATGCATTGGCTAAATGCTCGGTGAAGAACAAGCCTCCCTTTGCAATTGTGGTGATGGCATGAACTAATGATTTGGCATCAATAGTCTTCAGCACATAACCCCGCGCGCCAGCTTTGAGCATTTCTTGTGCGTTTTCAGCACTGTTCGCACTGGACAGTGTAAGTACACGTAGTTGCGGGTAATCTGAGAGAATTTGACGGCATAAGGTAGCCCCGTTGATATCGCTGAGCTCGTAATCAATCATGATCAGATCGTAATCATCGGCGCGAAGCATGTACTTAGCCTCGGCACTAGTATTGGCCTCGGTAATGCTGAAGTTAATGTCCGTAAAATCCCCTTTCTCCAACATGGTTTTGATGCCATTTCGGACAATGGGTTGATCGTCGATGATGAGAATCCGGATATAGGATGGATCCATGGTGTTGTGTGTAAGCGTGAGCGAAAGATACTAATTCCTAGTATTTTAAAGACATAGGGTCCAATTTTCTCAAAACCTCCCATTCTTGACTTATTTCGCGGTTATACCTTATTAACAGGGATTGTTAATTAAATTATTACCTATATTTGCAGAAACTTTTTGGACTGCAAAAGGGGGGCTTCGGGCCCCTCTTTTATTGAATACCACTCATGGATCAGCACAAAATTGAAGAAATCGCACTAGCGGCCACGGAAGCAAACGACGCCTTTTTGGTGGAGGTTGAGCTCAAGCCCAATAATGTGATTGTGGTGTATGCCGATGCCGACACAGGATTGTCGATTGATCAGATCAAAATGATCAATCGCAAGATTGAAGCGGAATTGGACCGAGATGTAGAAGATTTCAATCTAACCGTGAGTAGCCCTGATTTGAACAAGCCACTCAAGATTTGGCGCCAGTACAAAAAGAATGTGGGACGCACATTGAAGGTGAAATTCCAAGACCGTCAAGCCGAAGGAGATTTGGTAGCGGTAAGTGAGGAGGACATCACGTTGAGCGTCCCGGGAAAAAAGAAAAAAGATCCGGCTACGGCTTTGACGATCGCTTTTGCGGACATAACCGAGGCTAAGGTGGGGATCAAGTTTAAATAGACCTTATTATTATTAGGATATACAATGGAAAACCAGGCGATTATTGAAAGCTTCCTCGCGTTTAAAGAGGAGAAAAATATCGACAGAGTAACGTTGATGGCCTTTATCGAAGAGGCCTTCCGTAACCAACTTCGCAAGAAGTACGAGACCGATGAGAATTTTGACGTCATTGTAAACCCGGATAAAGGGGATTTAGAGATTTGGCGCAACCGTACCGTAGTAGAAGATGGTGAGGTAGAAGATGAGAACATGGAAATTGAACTCAGCGCTGCCTTGAGAATCGAGCCGGATTACGAAGTGGGTGAGGAAGTTTCTGAAGAAGTGAAGTTGATCGACCTAGGTCGTCGTTTCATCTTGGCCTTCCGCCAAAACTTGGTGAGCCGCATTCAGGAGCACGATAGCTCTGAACTTTTCAAGCGCTACAAAGATTTAGAAGGAGAAATCATCACAGGTGAGGTACACCACGTACGTCATCGCGAGGTAATCGTATATGATGATGAAGGAAATGAATTGATCCTGCCAAAAGATCAGATGATCGGTGAGCGTGAGTTCTTCCGTAAAGGAGATCCTATTCGTGCGGTAGTGAAAGAAGTTGTATTCCGCGGAACCAAGCCGGTAGTGATTATGTCGCGTACTGATGAGCGTTTCTTGGCGAAATTATTCGAGCAGGAAATTCCTGAGGTGTACGACGGATTGATTACCATCAAGGGTGTGGTACGTATCCCAGGTGAGAAAGCGAAGGTTGCTGTAGAGTCATACGATGACCGTATTGATCCAGTAGGTGCTTGTGTGGGTATGAAAGGATCACGTATTCACAGTATCGTTCGTGAATTGCGAAACGAGAATATTGATGTGATCAACTACACCAACAACATACAACTCTACATCCAACGTGCCTTGAGTCCAGCGAAGGTGACTTCATTGAACATCGATGAGGATGCACGTCGCGTAGAAGCCTTCTTGGCACCAGACCAAGTGAGCTTGGCCATCGGTCGTGGAGGTACGAACATTCGTTTGGCAAGTAAACTGGTCGATATGGAAATCGACGTTTATCGTGACGACATTGAAATCGAAGACGATATCGAACTAGATCAGTTCAGCGATGAAATCGAAGGATGGGTCTTGGATGAATTGAAGAAAATTGGATGTGATACTGCGAAGAGCGTCTTGAAGTTGAGCCGTGAGGATTTAATCTCTCGTGCCGACCTAGAGGAAGAAACTGCCGACCACGTCATTAAAGTCCTTTCACAAGAATTCGAAAGCGAAGAATAAGAATATACCTAAAGATACTCTATGAGTAGCGTCAGATTAAGTAAAGCAACAAAAGAGCTCAACATCTCCCTAGACCGGGCTGTAGAGGAATTGGCCAAACACGGTCATGACATTCCTAATAACCGTAATCACAAAATCACGGACGAACAGTACGAGGTTTTGATGACGGCATTTGCAGATGACCTTGCTCGCAAAAAGCGTTCAGAGGCTGTAAGTGCCCAGGTGAAGGAAGAAAAAGATCTTCTTAGAGGAGGTGCCGATGAGGCTCCAACCCCAGCCCCAGCTCCGGTGGCAGAAGAGGTTCCAGCTCCTGAGCCGGTGAAGGAAGAAGCGCCTGCGCCGAAGGTAGAAGAAGCTCCAAAAGAGGAAGCCAAGAGTCCTAAAGTCCTGGGGAAAATTGACCTTGAAGTTGCCAAGCCTAAGAAAAAAGAGGTACCAAAAACTGAGCCCAAAGCTGAAAAAGAAAAGGCACCTGTAGAGGTTGCAAAAAAATCTGGCGGCAGGGCTGCTGAGGCCCTAAAGGCGGAAGCTCCTGCTTCTAAAAAGGAAGAGTCTAAACAGGAAACCGAGATTAGAACGAAGTATGTGAAGATCGACGGCCCTAAGTTCACAGGTGAAAAGATTGAGCTACCTGTAGAGAAGCCTAAAGGCGAAAAGAAGAAGCGTGTACGCATCAAAAAGCAAGGACCGGGCGGTGCTACTCAAGTACAAGCAGATCCACAAGCTCGTGGTGCACGAGGCAATCAAGGTCAAAATAAAGGTAAAGGACGTCGCAACCAACCTGTAGTTGAAAAGCAGGAATTGTCTGACGAAGAAATCCAAAAGCAAATCAAAGAAACCCTAGAAAAGCTTACTTCGGGTAAGAAGAAC
Organism: uncultured Flavobacteriales bacterium; assembly: GCA_937942085.1. Taxonomy (GTDB): domain Bacteria; phylum Bacteroidota; class Bacteroidia; order Flavobacteriales; family Schleiferiaceae; genus UBA10364. The sequence goes on along the minus strand of CALDGA010000091.1, from coordinate 4,946 downwards.
AAGGGTGCAAAAATCCGTCGTGATAAGCGTGCAGAGCGTCGTGAAAAAGAGGAGCTCGCAGATATACAAGCGGCAGAAGAAAGCAAAGTATTGAAGGTTACAGAATTCGTAACCGTTACCGAGCTTGCCAACATGATGGAAGCGAGCGTTAATGACGTTATCGGTGCATTGATGGGTATTGGGGTCATGGTGACTATGAACCAGCGCCTGGATGCAGAGATGCTCGAAATGGTGGCGGAAGAATTTGGCTTTAGCGTCAACTTCGTCGATGAGGAAGTAACAGAAACTTTCCTCGAAGAAGAGGACAAGGAAGAAGATTTGAAACCTCGTTCGCCTATTGTAACGGTGATGGGACACGTTGACCACGGTAAGACGTCTTTGTTGGATTACATCCGCAAAGCGAATGTCATTGCCGGGGAGGCCGGGGGTATTACCCAGCACATTGGTGCATACAGCGTGAAAATTCACACGGGTCAAACCATTACGTTCTTGGATACACCAGGTCACGAAGCCTTTACGGCCATGCGTGCTCGCGGTGCACAGGTAACGGATATCGCCATTATCGTTGTGGCTGCGGATGATTCTGTGATGCCACAAACAAAGGAGGCTATTTCTCATGCACAAGCGGCGGGAGTACCTATCGTATTTGCCATCAACAAGGTGGATCGTGAGGTAGCTAATCCGGATAAGATTAAAGAGCAATTGGCCCAATTAAACTTGCTCGTGGAAGACTGGGGTGGACAGATTCAGTCCATGGACATCTCTGCGAAAACAGGTTTAAACGTAGAAGAACTTCTCGACAAAGTATTGTTGGAAGCGGAAATGTTGGACTTGAAAGCCAATCCAGATAAGAACGCCAGCGGTACAGTAGTAGAAGCCTCTTTAGACAAGGGACGCGGATATATGTGTACAGCATTGATCCAATCTGGTACCTTAAAAGTAGGCGATTACATATTGGCGGGACAGTACAGCGGTAAGGTGAAGGCAATGCTCGACGAGCGTGGCAATCGCATTAAAGTAGCAGGTCCTTCAGCACCTGTAAACCTTCTAGGTTTGGATGGCGCGCCTACTTCCGGTGATCGTTTTATCGTGATGGACGATGAGAAAGAAGCGAAGCAAATTGCAGCTAAGCGCTTGCAGTTACAGCGCGAACAGAGTGTACGTTCTCAGAAGAAGATGACCCTCGAAGAGATCGGCCGTCGTCTGCAGGTGGGAGACTTCAAGGAGTTGAACATCATCTTGAAAGGGGACGTGGATGGTTCTGTAGAAGCGCTGTCAGATTCATTGCAAAAATTGACTACAGAAGAGATTCAGGTCAACATCATTCACAAAGGTGTGGGTCAAATCTCAGAGAGCGATATCCTATTGGCGACAGCATCAGATGCCATCGTAGTAGGGTTCCAAGTTCGTCCTTCTGCACAAGCCCGTAAGTTGGCAGAGAAGGAAGAAGTGGAGATCCGCATGTACTCCATCATCTATGACGCGATCAATGAGGTGAAAGATGCCATGGAAGGCATGTTGAGCGCTGACATCAAAGAAGAGATCAAGGGTGCTGCAGAGATCCGCGAGACCTTCAAGATTTCCAAGGTGGGTACTATTGCCGGTTGTATGGTCACAGACGGTACCATCGAGCGCAATCACGACGTCAGAATCATTCGCGACGGTGTGGTAGTGTACACTGGAAAACTAGGCTCGTTGAAGCGATTTAAAGACGACGTGAAAGAAGTTCGTCAAGGCTTCGAATGTGGTTTGAACATCGCGAATTTCAATGATATCAAAGTAGGCGATGTCGTAGAAGCTTACGAAATGGTAGAAGTAAAACGTACGTTGGATTAATCCCCAATAGTTTGAACATAGTAGATCCCCGGTGCGCAGGCATCGGGGATTTTTTTATCCAAAGAGTAGGGCTCCGACCCCGAAGAGCGCGCCATAAACTACGGCAATTCCGAACAGCCAGTACGCCAGCAAGCGCAGCGTAGACGGCGGCGTATCACCCTCATTGTGCTCTACTTTCCATGCTACTGGTTTCCATGCCCCGCCTGGTCGAACGGTTTGATAGAACTCTACCAAGGTGGCATGAGATTCTGGAGAGGTCAAATACATCGCAGCGATCCAAGCCACTGTAGTGAAGGCGACGGTGAAGAAAAACGAATTTGGGAAGGCCCACGCCAACGCATAATGTGCAATGGCGTAGGCAACGAATGGTGCTACCGTCGCCACAATCTCTGCCCAAGCATTGATGCGCCACCAATACCATCTTAAAATCAATACCAGTCCAAGTCCGGCTCCGCATTCCATAATGAATTGCCACACCCCAGCGATGCTGTCCATGAGGTGGGTGATGTAGAGGCCGATGATGGCGAGGACTACGGTTAACAGTCTAGATATATTTAAGCTTTTTTTGCGCTTTGCATTGGGAGAAATGAACCGCAGGTAGAAGTCATTCACGAGATAGGAAGTACCCCAATTCAGCTGGGTGGACATGGTAGACATGTAGGCGGCGAATAAAGAGGCTAGTAGCATTCCTAAGACCCCTTTCGGCAAGAAGTCGCGCATGATGAAAATGTAGCCAAAGCGGTAATCGCGTTGGTATTTAAGGGCTTCGGCTAATCTGTCCCCGTACATGGGCTCCCATTGGGCCAACCACTCTTGGTATTCGATCTGCTGCGTGGCCGTAAGCGGCTCGCAATTCGCTTGGCCGGTCATACATTCGTAGGTAATGAAATCAGGCGTGCCGCTGAGGTCTCCGCCGTTGCCGTATAAAACGATGGCGCTAAGGGCAACAATGATCCAAGGCCATGGGCGGACGGCATAGTGACCTATCTGGAACAGGGCGCTGGCGAGGAAGGAATCTCTTTCGTCTTTGGTCGAGAGCATGCGTTGTGCACTGTATCCACCTCCGCCGGGTTCAGCACCAGGGTACCACGAGGTCCACCAAACCATTCCGAAGAATGCCAGGAAGGAGGCCAATCCGATCTGGTAGGTTTGACCGGAACTCTCGCCGCTGCCTACCTCGGGTAGGAAGCTGAAGGTCTCGTCCGGCAGGGCGTTTCGCAGCCCTTCGAGCCCACCTATTTCCGGTGCGCGTAAGACGTATACCGCTAGGGTAATGGAACCGGTCATGGCCAAAAGGAATTGGAACACATCGGTATAGACCACGCCTTTTAGGCCGCTGATGCTTACATAGACCACCACCCCAAGCAGGGCGGCACCGGTCCAAAGGAAAGCTTGTTGTTCACTGATGCCGAAGAAGCCTTGGAGTAGGGTGATCATTGCGACGTTCACCCAGCCCATGATCAGTACGTTCATGAATGCACCGAGGTAGATGGATTTGAACCCGCGCAGGATGGCGGCAGGGCGTCCAGAATAACGGAACTCGATAAATTCGACTTCGGTGGAGAGGCCGCTTCTGCGCCATAATCGGGCAAAGAAAACAGTGGTGAGCATTCCACCGGCGAGGAGGTTCCACCACAACCAGTTTCCACTGATGCCGTATTGTCCGACCAGCTCAGTGACGGCCAAAGGGGTATCTGCTGCAAAGGTGGTCGCAATCATAGAGATTCCCGCGATGTACCAAGGAAGGTTTCGTCCGCCGAGGAAGTATTCGCTCAGGCTTTTCTTTTTGCTGCGACCAAAGTACAAGCCTACTGAAATGGTGAGAACTAATAAAGCAATGAGGACGACGGTGTCGAAGGTGCTTAGAACCATGTTATTTGCGTTTGGCGGCGAAGAAATCGCTCATGATTTGGCCGCATTCTTCTGCGAGAATGCCGGTGATGATCTTGGTTTTAGGATGCAGGGCACCTCCGTGTAAGGCAAAGCCACGCTTTTCATCAGAAGCGCCGTATACGATAGTGCCAATTTGTGACCAGAACAATGCGCCTGCACACATAGGGCAGGGCTCTAGGGTCACATACAAGGTGCATTTGTTGAGGTATTTGGATGCCAAGTAGCTGCTGGCTGCGGTGATCGCCTGGATCTCTGCATGGGCAGTGACATCGACCAATCGTTCGGTGAGGTTGTGCGTGCGAGCGATAATTTTGCCACCAGCCACCAGTACGGCGCCGACAGGAACCTCGCCAACCTCAGCGGCAATGCGTGCTTCCGTGATGGCGGCACGCATAAATCTCTCGTGATCGTTCATTGATAGCATCTTCCATGCAAAATAGGGATTTGCCCCACAAGTTTGGCTATTTTTGCGGTTCAAAGAAGTAAGACATGTACAGATCTCACACGTGCGGCGAATTGCGCGCATCTCATATCGGACAAACAGTAACCTTGGCAGGTTGGGTACAACGCTCGAGAGAATTGGGCGGGATGACCTTTTTGGACTTGCGCGACCGCTACGGCATCACACAAGTTGCGTTCAATGAAGAATGGGATGCAACCTTATTGCAAGAGGCGAGACAACTAGGTCGCGAGTGGGTGGTACAGATCGAAGGCGAGGTCATTGAGCGCCACAGCAAGAATGCCAACATGCCTACGGGTGATGTGGAGATCAAGAGCGCGAAACTAAAGGTGCTTAATGCTGCGAAGACGCCTCCCTTTACCATTGAAGAAGAAAGTGACGGCGGTGAAGAGCTTCGCATGAAGTACCGCTATTTAGATTTACGCCGCGGTCCATTGCAGCGCAATTTGGCACTCCGCAACCGTGTGAACATCGAGGTACGCAAGTATTTGGACGAGCAAGGTTTCATGGATATTGAAACCCCGTTCTTGATCAAATCTACGCCAGAGGGCGCGCGCGATTTCGTGGTGCCTTCGCGCATGCAAGAGGGCAAGTTCTACGCTTTGCCACAGAGCCCGCAGACCTTCAAGCAGCTCTTGATGGTCAGTGGGTACGACAAGTATTACCAAATCACTCGTTGTTTCCGTGACGAGGACTTACGCGCAGACCGTCAGCCAGAGTTTACACAGATTGACTGTGAGATGGCTTTCGTAGAGCA
>CALDGA010000090.1 GCA_937942085.1 uncultured Flavobacteriales bacterium | reverse complement strand
GTACCCTCCTCAGTGCGATTCTTCCTTTCGGATGCTCAATACATCCTGAAACAACCACGAGGATTATACCTCAACCACAAGCGGCGTGAGGTAAAATTCGAGGTATGACTGTATTCCACATCATTAACGATTTGAGAGTAGGAGGCGCCGAGGTATTAGTTGCTCAGATGGTTGCCCACCATCGTCCAGACAAGTTTGCCCCTGTGTGCATTTGTACGCGAAAACCTGTACATTCCCACTTAGAGAAAACGGTGCAAGAGGCAGGCAAGCCCTTATTCTTCTTGGAATCTCGCCAAGTGAAACTATCTTGGGTCTATAACGTAAAGTTGAATAGTCTCTACGAGCAGTATCGCCCCACTGTGGTGCATACCCATTTAGGCGCAATAAGTGTTGCTTGGACTCTTTCTTGGAAACACAAAACTCCAGTGAAAGTGCATACAGTACATAACATAGCTCATCGTGAAATTGGAGGCAGTGTCGAGAGGCGAGTGAAATTGTTGGCGTTGCGTTATCGAGTAGGGGGGTGGGTTCCTGTTGCCATCTCGAAGGAAGTGGCGCGCACGATAGAGCAGGTTTACCGCTACAAAAATCCGCCGATAATTCCGAATGGAATTCCAATCACCGACTATGCTCCGAATCGGGATAAAAGGTCCCACTTTCGCCATATGTATGGTATCGAGCCAACGGCGGTGGTCATTCTGCATATAGGGCGATTTGCACACCAAAAAAACCATAGTTTGTTAATACAAGCATTTGCGTGTTTGCATGCCTCGCAGCCGCTCTATCTTTGGTTGGTGGGCGACGGTGAGCTGCGTCCTACGATAGAGACGCTGGCGCAGGAGCTTGGGGTTGCCGAGCGCGTGCGTTTCTGGGGTGTGCGCGCCGATGTGGCAGATATTCTAAACGCTGCCGACATTTTCACGCTGCCCTCGAAGTACGAAGGCAGTCCGATGTCAGTGATGGAGGCGATGGCAGCGGGATTGCCCGTCGTGGCAACCGCCGTGGGAGGTGTCCCTGAACTGGTGGAAGACGGCGTCTCTGGACTGCTTACTCCCAATGAGGATCTCGACGCCCTCGTCGCTGCGCTCCAACGCCTTGTGGACAGTGTTGAGCTGCGCCGACGCATGAGTGACGCCGCGCTCCAGCGCGCCCAAGAAAAGTTCGATATTCGCCATACAGTTCGCGCCTACGAAGCGTTATATGAAGAACTGCTCCAACGCAAACGCCGCTAAGTTTGCCCATGAAATGTGCCATAATATAAGGTAGCCATGGCGATTCAAACGCGACGCGAGCCGCAGCGACGGTGGACAGATTTGTGGAACCGCCCCATCGAGTGGGCGCATGGATATTCCCTACGCCTGTTAGATTGGTTCAACCAAGAACGATGGAACACATTCCTCATAGTAGCTCTGGTTGTAATAGCCAACCTAGTGGTACTGGGTTTTATGCTGCAAGGCAACGATAATCGAGCCATCGCGTTTACAATTCTGTCTCTGCTGATCCCATTAGCATTCTTGGTGCCTGAAATCAGTATTGTCGCGCTGATTGTCGTCGGAAGCGGTCTTTTCGTAAATGCTCTTTATACCTTAGCCCCTGGAATGGGTACAGGGCAACAAACGCTGCTCATAAGCTTTTTGGTAATTACGACTGCTCGTGCAGTTTATGAGGGTATCCGAACACCTAAGTCCGAGCGTCCGCGCATATTTACGCCGTTAGCAGTTGTGTTGACGCTTTACTGGGTCTATCACATGTTCCATGTGGGATACATTTATCTGTTTCGCTACAACGAAATACCGCTAGGCTCTGAGGAAGTCGTACTGGGACTCTACCGACGGGGGACATATCGATACTTCGACCCGAACATGGTGTGGATTGGCTTATTGCCTCTAATGTTTCTGTTGCGCGACTGGGCGCGTGCGAAGCGTGTAATAATTGCGCTTGGCACAATCATGGCAGTTAGCGCAGGCGCGATTGTATGGGAATATTTCGCACCGATGCCCATCTTTTTCAAAATCATGTTCCAGCTCCGTGCAGCAGGAGAAACAACCGAAGGCTACCGTATTCGTGACCCTTCTGGTCTCTACTTTTCCATGGTGGGTTTCTTTGCGGCGTTGTATTTGATAGGTTATCTGCGAGGAGCTCTTAAAAACACGCTACTCCTTGCATACCTTGTTTCTGCAACCTTCGCCATCTTAGTCACCAAAAACCGCATCCTCTGGGCAGGCATCTTGTTGGTGCTCCCGCTGGCGTTGCTGTGGAAACCGCCTCAGATCTTGATGCGCCAAGTTTGGATTGCAGTATTGGTACTCATGGTAGGCGGCGCTGCGCTGTTGCATCCACCCATCTATGCGGTGGCTGAGCAGATATACCGTGAGACGATGGATCGCTGGTCGCGTAATTATGCTTTCGGCGGCGATCCGCGCATGGATCCATCGTACCAAGCGCGTGTACGCGAGCGAGAAATGTGGGAGCATCATTACGCACGCTTAACACCTGTTCAAAAACTGATAGGCACAGGGCTTGAGTCGGGCTACGGCAACTTTATTCCCCTAAGTGCAGTGGGGCGATACCCTAAGGAAGGACG
>CALDGA010000089.1 GCA_937942085.1 uncultured Flavobacteriales bacterium | reverse complement strand
AGCCCTGTTCTCGCCGAGCCTCCTGCTCGCGCCTTGCATATTGTTTCCGCGAGAGAAACTACTCACGCAAGTGCACCTGTTCTCGCCCGCTTTTCTGCTCACGCGGGATGGACTGTTCCCGTTCGCGTCCTTGCTCACGCATCTCTACTTGTTCTCGCGTTCGTCGCTGCTCACGCTGAATGGCCTGTTCTCGCTTCAAGCTCTGCTCACGCGCCAAGATCCCTGTTCTCGCCGAAGTTCCTGCTCGCGCGGACTACCTTGTTTTCGCGACGGAGACTGCTCGCGTGGATGGGATGTTTCCGTCATCTCTTTGCTTTTTTCCTTCTCTCCTTCCCCAAGACCCGCTCATAGAAGCGTTCAAGCAAATGCTGGTGGAACTCACTAACATCATCATCCCTTTCCAACTCTATGGATGCCAGTGAGGTAGCAATGGCATGCAAAACTTCATCTCGGCATTTCTTCACATGCCACGCCGCTTCAGGTGGTATGTATGTCGTGTGTCCCAATTTCTCGTGGGCGTATGGCTTGACTACTGGCAGTCCATGGGCTTGCCTGCTGATTACCCACAAGTGGTTCAGGAACAAGGATGCTACTTTGCGCATTGCTGCAAGCGTTCGGTGCGCTTTCGTCCATTCAGGCTTCGTTTGCTCATACCTTTGACGCCATGTGTAAAAGAACTCGCCGTAAATGTTAGGGCTGCGCGGGTATGCTTTGAGGAATTGTGTTACTATGACGAACACTTGCGACTTAGCCAAATTGTTGTAGGTCAGTCTCATCCCTTTAGTCCTGCGGTCGGCAACACCATTGGTCACGCCGTAACCGCAGAACTTCCTGAAAGTAGAAGGATAAGCCCTTGCTGCTGGGCAACCGACATAACCCAGCAACTTCCCAAACGACAAAGGTCCCAACCCTACGACCCGATTAGCCCACACCTTCCATTCAAGGGTTTCTTCCGCCAACTTCTCAATTGTCCGTTCAATCCTGTCCCGCCTGTCGCCGAACATGCTTTCCAGTTCATCTATAAACCTCGTCTCAACCATTTCTGCCAGAGTTTGCGATTGTTCATATCGTCGCAAACTCTGGTAAACACGGTAAGTGTCACGCCACAACCGAGTATACTTCCTGAGTTCGTCATAAGGTGGCATCCACAAGAGTTCCTCATCAATTCGTCCATCCGTCATTTCCATCGCCTCCTTCAAGGAGTTTTTTGTATCTTTTGATGAAACATGGTCGGCACAACACTTCACCGAACTTTTCCCTAAATTGAATTTCAGCGTAGGGCTTTGATTCTGTCGTCCCACAGTCAACGCACGCTGGTGTATAGCCTAAGCAGTAAATGCATACTCCATCCTCGTCAAGGGGAACTTCCGAAATTGATCTACCACATTTGATGCACGCATCGGGCTCATCTTCATCGGCAGGTTCAATTTGCTCTTGGTTTTCTTGTGGTTTCACTGTGATGACGATTTCATCGTCATCGTAGGCGTAAAGTTCCTTTTTGACTTCGCTCCATTTGCGGTGGTATGGAGCGAGCACCGTTTCTTCTTCCTTCTGCGTCTTCTCACCACGCCATTCCCGCAACCGAGCCAGAGCCCAATACTTGAGGGCATAGACCAGCGTGGCGAGGCAGCGCCCGAAAGCGCCCAGAACGCAGCGGATAATTTCAATGGCAGTTTCAAAACCAAATGTTTCGTATAGTTTCTTGAACAATCGTCCCGCTTTACCGTAATCGTCCTTACCTCTCAAGATACCGCCAAGCCTTTTGAATTCCTGTAGGAGAAGCCGTGTTTTACTTTTAACCTGTGCTGGAAGCGTTGCGAGAGCAACACCTACGGTATTTTTTAAAGTCTGTAAAGACACGGCTGTATAACGGATAGGGGGTGTGGGGGAAAGGGGAACATTTTCTGGCTCATTAAAGGAACATTTTAGTCGCTCCAAAAAGAGCCAACCCCTGTGGGACAACCATATGCGACACCCTTTCCTTCCTTTACCCTTTTTGATGCTGATGAGACCCAAGCGGGCAAGGCTGTAGACATAGCGGGAACAGACGACGAGGGGTAATCCTGACATTGCAGCAAGTTGACGCAGAGTAACGCTGGCGGGACTGACTTGTTGTGCTAAAATTGTTAGCAGGAGCAAGGAACGGCGTGGATCTCTTAGTCCATTGCGGCGGCGTCTCCCTTTCTCCACACGATTTTGGTGGGGGCGCCGCCTCTCTCCAGTTCGTCCCACAGTCATTACTGCGCTCATTACCCACACCTCCTTCGCTTCCCTTATTCACTTCTATCTCTCTTCATCAACACCTTCACCAAAAAACATAAGGTCAAGGTCTACTGGTTGAGATGCTGGCGTCTTTGGTGGTCTTTGCGTTTTCGGCTTTGTGGGGACAGTCACGGGAAGTGGTTGAGGTATTTGCTCTACCTGTTCAGGGAAAAGGTAACTTTTGAGCGTCTTCCAATCCGCTGGTAAAACTTTACCATGTAAGGTGGGAATCCTACTGCCAAACTCACCAGCGGATGGATCAAAGGAAATGTTGACCCTTAACCTTCCTTCGGATGTGTCGGCTATCATTAACCCGACAACATCCATCAGCGCAACAAATGCCCGCCTCGTCTTCGCGGGCAAATCTATTAACCTACTTTCTATGTCAAAGCCAGGTTTTATGTGGCACAAAAACACAA
>CALDGA010000088.1 GCA_937942085.1 uncultured Flavobacteriales bacterium | reverse complement strand
TTGTGTACCAACAGCAAGGGCCAGCTTCTCAGTTAACTGCTGGTTTGAGTTTTGCTCGTGGACCAATTGCCGGAGGTTTGGCGCTTCGTCAAGGAAGTTTCAATCCAGATGCTGTGATTTTCATTTTGGGAATCACCCCTCCTGACCTCCCTTGGACATTTGGTTACAGCTATGATTACACCATTAGCGATTTGACCAATACCCTAGGTGGCGCTCATGAAGTGAGCTTGGGCTACAAATTCCCATGTCGCTCACGCAAGAGCAAACTAAAACCACTAAAGTGTCCTAAATTCTAATTCGAAGAAAAAAACTAGATTACATGAATACCTTTGTAAAGTTTTCAATTACCACTGTTGCGGCCGTCTTGCTAGCAAGCTGTGCTGGTCCAGAATCTAATACAACTGGTTGGGCAATTAACAATAAAAAGAACGGTGGCTTCCAGGCAAACTTGGGCTACCAAGGCCAAGAAACTGGTCCAGGCCTAGTGTTCATCGAAGGCGGAACCTTTATGATGGGCCAAGTCGAAGAGGACTACATAAAGGATTGGAACAATTCTCCGCGAAGAGTAACTGTTAGCTCATTCTACATGGATGAGAACGAGGTAACAAACCTAGATTACCGCGAGTATCTCTACTGGCTTCGTCGCGTATACGATTATGATTACTACCCAGAAATCTACAAAAGTGCTTTGCCAGATACTTTGGTGTGGAGAGATAAACTAGCCTTCAACGATAATTATGTTGAAAACTATTTGCGTCACCCTGCATATAATTACTATCCAGTGGTTGGTGTTAGCTGGTTACAAGCTCAACGATATTGTTCTTGGAGAACTGATCGCGTGAATGAATCGATTCTTATCAAAGAGGGTATTTTGAAACAGTCTATAGACCAAATGGACGCCGATCACTTTAATACAGAAGTCTACCTATACAAAGAAGGGGAATACGTTGCTCAAAATAACAAAGGTCTAAAAGATTTGAATCCAAATAGTATTTATGGTAAGGAAGGTCGTCCAGCAAGAATTGAGGATGGGATACTTCTTCCTAAGTACCGCCTGCCTACAGAGGCAGAATGGGAGTATGCTGCGTATGCAGACGGTGGACACAGGATTTACAATCGCATAGTTGATAAAAACAAGTATACCTGGAACGGGAACAGCGCGCGCAATCCGGATAAACAAGAAAGAGGCGACTTGGTAGCTAATTTCAAGAGAGGTAGAGGTGATAATATGGGAACCTCTGGCTGGCTTAATGATCAAGCAGATATCACAATGCAAGTACGATTCTACCCGCCGAACGATTTCGGCTTGTATGATATGGCGGGCAACGTAGCGGAATGGGTTATGGATGTTTACCGTCCCGTATCTTCATACGATATTACCGATTTCAGAGGATACCGCGGAAATGAATTCAAGCACTTCGATGGTAACTACCAAGACATTGGTTCTTTGGAAGTATTGCAAGATCCTCAAAAAGAAGTGCGTAATGGCGATACTGTAATCGTTCGTCTGCCAGGTCAATTGCCTACACGCAGTGTCACAGTAGATGAAACAGTGAAGCGCCGTAACTACAATAAAAGTGATTACCGCGATTACCTAGACGGCGATCACGAGAGCTCTCAAAACTACTCAAACCCAGTTCAGGAAGGTGATGCTCCAATGTATGATTATGGTAACAAATCATTGATCGGAAATACGACCCGTGTATATAAGGGCGGCAGTTGGAAAGATCGTGCTTACTGGTTGAGCCCAGGTACACGTCGTTTCTTGGAAGAAGATCAAAGCACTGATTACATCGGTTTCCGTTGTGCAATGGATCGCGTAGGATTCCAGAATCTGGATGAATCACGCAACAAGCGCCCAGCGAAAGTGAAGCGTCACAACTTCAAGCGTTACAAAATGTAATCCGACTTTTAACAATATTAAACCCTGCCTCTTCGGCGGGGTTTTTTTATGCCCTAACTTTCCCCTATACAATTCACTGTGCTCATGACTCCATTCGAGGCCTATCTTCAATGTAAAACTGTATCTACGGATACGCGCAACATCGTTCCCGGTTCTGTGTTTTTTGCCCTCAAAGGCGCACGGTTCAACGGAAATGAATTTGCACTACAAGCCTTGGCTGAAGGAGCGTCTTATGCCGTCGTGGACGAGCCAATTGGAGAAGATCACAGACTTTTGCAGGTAGATGATGTGCTCACAGCCCTACAAGATTGTGCAAAGCATTACCGCAGGCATCTCGGCATCCCTATTATAGGACTGACCGGCAGCAATGGAAAGACCACCAACAAGGAACTCTTTCATGCAGTACTCTCTACCCAATTCAAAGTCCACGCGACAAAAGGTAACTTCAATAACCATATTGGCGTGCCATTGACCCTATTGAGTATTCCTGAAGGCACCGAACTGGCCGTAGTAGAAATGGGCGCCAACCATCGAGGGGAAATCGCTCTACTCGCATCCATTTGCGAGCCAGATCTTGGCTACATCACTAATTATGGCAAAGCACATATGGAAGGGTTCGGTGGTGTAGAAGGGATCATTAAAGGCAAAAGCGAACTGTATGACTTTATTCAATCACATAAAAACGCGTCCGTTTTACTAAACATGGATGACCCTATCCAAATGGAGAAGAGTCAAGGATGCACCACCATCACCTTTGGTCAACACAGCGGCCAGTACCAATGGTTACCTAAATCTGAAGGAGAATTTGCCGGGATTTGTTTCGAGCATGAGCATCGCGTTCATAAGATCAAGAGTCAACTCAGCGGTTCTTTTAATGAAACGAATATTGCTGCAGCCGTTGCACTCGGCTTGCGCTATGGTATTACTGCTACCAACATCGTGAAAGCCATTGAATCCTATGTGCCTTCGATGAACAGAGTCGAATGGCGAGAAACCGCACATAATAAGGTCTTATTAGATGCGTACAACGCAAATCCTACGAGCATGTCTTTGTCGGTGGAGAGTTTTGCGAAATGGCATCCTGAGGGTATTTTGATTCTTGGCGATATGTTTGAATTGGGCAATGCAGCTGAACAAGAGCATGAAGCGATGGTCCAATTGGTACGCGAATCAGGCATGTCGCAGCGCTGCATCTTAGTTGGAGACTTTTTCGGGCGAACCTCTTGGGAAGGTGTGCATTTTAGTACCGCAGCAGAATTGGCTACCTATTGGAACGAAAAGGGCGCCCCTAAGGACGCCCATATCTTGTTAAAAGGTTCACGAGGCATTGCTCTGGAGCAACTCCTCCCCCTGCTGTAATTAGCTGTTTTTAATTAAGTTACGTGAGATGACCACACGCTGAATCTCAGAAGTGCCCTCATAGATTTGGGTAATCTTGGCATCGCGCATCAAACGCTCCACATGGTACTCTTTCACGAAACCGTAGCCGCCGTGTACCTGAACTGCTTCTGTGGTGACCCACATTGCTGCTTCAGAAGCTGCTAGTTTAGCCATAGCACTTTCTTTGTCGTACGGCAAACCTTGGTCTTTCAACCAAGCAGCCTTGTACACCAACATACGCGCTTGCTCAATCTTCATTTCCATGTCGGCCAGCTTGAAGGCAATGGCTTGGTGATCATGAATAGGCTTTCCGAAGGTGGTACGCTCTTTAGAATAGGCCAACGCCAAATCCAATGCTCCTTGTGCAATTCCCAGAGCTTGGGCAGCGATACCGATACGGCCACCACTCAAGGTCTTCATGGCGAATTTGAAACCGAAACCGTCTTCGCCTATTCTGTTTTCTTTCGGCACCTTGACGTCATTGAATAGTAACGTGTGCGTATCTGAACCGCGGATCCCAAGTTTATCTTCTTTCTTCCCTACGACAAAGCCGTCCATCCCCTTCTCAACGATCAATGCGTTGATGCCGCGGTGGCCCTTTTCAC
>CALDGA010000087.1 GCA_937942085.1 uncultured Flavobacteriales bacterium | reverse complement strand
CACCAAAACCAAATGACGAGTAAAAATTTCATGCCCGTGAAAATACGCCAATTTTCGACCCAAGCCCTGTCCATCGCACTGCTATTTGCCGGCCTTGCCGCAACGGCCCAAGCCGTAAAAATCCACGAAGGCCCCGCCTTTAAAACGGGTATTTGCGAGCCCTCGATTGCCGTGGACCCCACGAATCCTTCAAACATCTATGCGGGCAGCGTACTCAACAATTTTTATCAAAGCACAGACGGTGGAGCGACTTGGACCACCGAAGCCCTAACTTCTCCCTATGGTGTTTGGGGCGACCCCGTACTACATGCGGATCGTTCAGGCCGTGTGTATTTCTTCCACCTCAGCGACCCTGAAGGCACGAATTGGCGCAGTGACCAAATCCTCGACCGTATGGTTTGTCAAACCAAGGACGGACCAGATGGAAGCTTTAACGACGGAAGCTACACCGCCATCAATGGCAAGAAACACGACAAAGAATGGGTAGCCGAACACCCCACCAAAGGCACCATTGGGTTAAGCTGGACCCAATTCGATTCTTACGGCACCGACAACCCAGATTGCAAGAGCACCATTCTATTCTCTCAGAGCTACGACCGAGGCGAATCCTGGAGTACCCCTGTGATCATCACCGACCGAGCAGGGGATTGCATCGATGATGATGGCACCGCCGAGGGTGCTGTACCTGCCTATGGCATCAAAAATGCCATGTATGTGGGCTGGGCACTACGCGACTCCCTGTATGTGAGCCGAAGTCTCGACGGCAAGCACTGGCAAGATGTCCTCGTCAGCACACAATTTGCCGGGTGGTCCCAGAGCTACGATGGTTTCTCGCGATGCAACGGTATGCCCATTACGGTCGTAGACCACTGCCCTTCAAGCCCTTATTACGGACGCATTTACCTCTGCTGGGGGGATCAAGATTACTCCATGGGCGGCGAGGTGTATTTCTCGTTTAGCGACGATGCTGGGTCCAATTGGTCCCCAAAACAATCCATCAGCCCCGAAGGAGGCCAAAGCGACCAATTCCTCCCGTGGCTCACCGTCGACCCCACCACCGGCTACCTCTATGCCGTGTATTACGACCGCAGAGGCCTTGAAGATGCCGCCACCAACACCTATTTCGCCCTATCCCACGACGGCGGAGCTACTTGGACCGAGCAACAAATCAATGACGCCCCCTTCACCCCAAATGATGCCGTCTTCATGGGCGACTATAACCACATCTCTGCCTACGACGGGGTGGTTCGTCCTATTTGGACCGAGCTAAACCAAGGCAAAAAAAGCGTGTGGACCTACCTATTTAACGAAGCGAAATAACTATGAATCTACTGATCGTCAGCACTTCCACGGTATACGGTAAACCTTATCTAAGCTACCTCGAAACGGAGTGCAAAGATTTCTTTTCCTCTGCCAAGAAAATCCTATTCATCCCCTTTGCACGACCCGGCGGCATGACCCACGATGCCTATACCGCCCGGGCCAAAGAGGTCTTTGAAGCCTGGGGGTTTGAGATGCGCGGGGCACACGAATTTGAGACGGCGGAGGAAGGAACGAATTGGGCCGATGGTTTTTTCACCGGCGGCGGGAACACCTTTGTGCTCTGTGATACCATTCGCAACACCGGTTATTTCCATACCATCGATGCCGCCGTACGCGCCGGTAAACCCTATATGGGCACCTCAGCCGGCTGCAACCTGACCGGCATTAGCATTTGCACCACTAACGACATGCCCATTGTGTATCCGCCGAGCTTCGATGCCTTCGGATGGGTCCCCTTCAACATCAACCCGCATTACCTCGATCCCGTAGAAGGCAGTACACACATGGGAGAAACCCGCGAGACGCGCATCAAAGAATTCCATCACTTCAACGATCAACCCGTCATTGGCTTACGTGAAGGGTCTTGGATCCGAGTGCACGGCGAGCACATGGAACTCAAGGGCGAGCACACGGCACGTTTATTTAGCATGTACGGAATAAAAGAAATATCTGAAATAGGAATGGATAATTTTTAAAAACTATATTTATCATCGAATTCAACACATTAAGATAAGCAGCCATGAAAAAAACAGTCTTTTTTGTTCTTTTTTTTCTAATCTCAATTTTATCCTCATACGGACAGAGTAAATGGTCCTTTATTGCAACAGTAGAGGAAAACATCCACATATCCGATGTGCGCCCATCATACAACTACATCAATTTAAGTGTGCCAGCAGCGAATAGTGGTGCTCGGGTTGGAGCATACTTCACTAAATCCGAAAAAGTTAGTGCTGAAGTCTCTCTTGGTGTTACTGGTATAGGATCGCCAAACCGTTTTGTAACAAAACTTGTTCCTGTTGAAATCATAGGCCATTACAATATTCTAGGTTCAAATATTGATAAGTATAAATTCAATTTAGATCTTGGAGCTGGCTCGGCGTTAGTGAGTAACTCAAGTTCACGTTTTGCATTCTCAGAACACTTAAATGTTGGGGCATCGCTAGAATTTATAGATGCTCTGCCAGGCGGACATGTCATTATTGGGACCCGATATAGTTCATTTGTCGATGATTATTTGGACCAAAAAGTTGTTACAGGGTCATCAAATGATGGGATTCTAAGGTTCTTTACCACTGCAAGATTTGATTTAGGAGAAAGTGCAAAAAAATTGAAAATGGATTTGGCAGATGAAAAAGCCAAGGTTTCAGATTTGAATTCTCAACTTCTCGCAGCGCAAAGTGATTTGGCGCAGGAAAGTAAACAGAAGGAAGAATTAACCAATGCATTGGAAGAAGCAAATCAAGATGCAAAAGCCAGGCAAGAGCTGCTAGAAGCATATAAAAACCATGACCTTAACTCACCAAGTTATGTACTGTTCAGTCCTAATCTTTCCGATGTCAATGAAGAAAATGTTGCTTATTTAGGTGAAGTCTTAGAAATCCTAAAAAACAATCCTTCTATTAAATTAGAAATTGTTGGACGTGCAGATACGCAAGGATCGGAGGACTATAATCTAAAATTGAGTGAGAAGCGAGCCAATGCTGTAAAAACTTGGTTTATTGAAAGTGGAATTCAACAAAATAGAATTTCAACCAGCTGGAAAGGAAAAATTGATCCTGTAGCCTCAAATAATACTTTAGAAGGTATGGCACTAAACCGCTCTGCTCAAATAATTCTAAAACTATAATTGATCAAACCAATACTCCGGAATCATGAAATTTAACCTTTCACTTTTCTTTTCTTTATTATTCAGCGTAATGCTTAATGCGCAGTCAAAAAGCTGGAGCGTATATACATCCGTTGAAGAAGCAATTCATGTGTCAGATATAAGACCCTCATATAATTATTTTAATCTAAGTGTACCCGCAGGAAATGCTGGTATGAGGATGGGGGCATTTTACACTCATGATGAAAACATCAGTGCTGAGATAACTCTCGGTGTTATTGGAATCAGTTCCCCAAACAGATTTTCATCTGGTTTAATTCCTATTGAAGTTGTTGGCCACTATAACGTATTACCTGAACTGCCTATTGATTGGTTATCTAAATTTAATGTAGACCTAGGTATAGGTTCATCATTAGCCGAGTCTAGTCCGGGTAATTTTGGTTTCAGCGAGCATATGGTTCTTGGTGCTACCGCAGAATTAGGAAATTTATTGCCATTTGGAACCCTAATGATGGGTACTAGGTATACTATGTTCATTGATGATTTTGTAGATGGATATGCCGTAAGCGGAACAGGAAATGACAAAATCCTTCGATTTTTTACTGGCTTAAAAATCGATTTAGGGAATTCTAACAAATCAGCCGAACTTTCTGAGGCAAAAGCCAAAATAGACAAGTTAGAAAGTGATTTGATGGTCGCAGCATTGGCTTACGATGACCTTTCTGCTCAAAAAGAAGGAGCAACATCTAGCCTCAAAGCTGAGAATGCTGAGCTAAAAGAAAAATTAAAATCTTTAGAAAATAGTGCCACAACAACTGTTGAAACTACTCAAATGATAAGTGAAATCAATGGTTATCACGTGGTCATAGGCTCATTCCCGAATGAATCAATGGCGAATGAATACTTGAATTCCTTGGATATAGATGATTTACAAGTAGTATTTGTAGAAAGTATTCCGACATACAGGGTAGTTCTCAGTGAGCACAAGGAATTACGAGAAGCACTACTCGCACTCGAAAATGCAATGGCTATTACGCCTAATGCTTGGATTGCCGTCTATTAACGTTTAAAAACATACTTCTTAACCCGCCTCAAATGGCGGGTTTTTTTTGCCCTAATTAACCGTAAATTTGTGGCCACAACACACGCTATGAAGAAGACAGCACTGATAGTCCTCGACGGATGGGGACGCGCTGACAACCCTGAGGTTAGCGCCATTGACAAAGCTCATACTCCTTTTGTGGATAGCCTTTACAAGAACTACCCTCAAACATGGATTAAAACCAGTGGTTTAGATGTAGGACTCCCTGATGGACAAATGGGTAATTCCGAAGTAGGTCATATGAACCTAGGTGCGGGTCGCGTGGTGTATCAAGATTTGGTAAAAATCAATTTAGCCGCTGAGAATGGAGATTTCGCAGAAGATGCGACACTTCAAGAAGCGCTTGCCTACGCCAAAGCGAATAATAGCAAGATTCACTTGCTAGGTCTCGTCAGTGACGGCGGTGTTCATGCCCACCTAAACCACGCCAAGGCCTTGTGTAGCTGGTTGTTCGCCGAAGCCTTCGAAAACGTTTATGTACACGCTTTCACCGATGGACGTGATTGCGATCCACAAAGCGGATTGAGATTCTTGACGGATTTGACCGACCACATGACCCAAACTACAGGGACCTTGGCCACTTTTGTGGGACGTTATTACGCAATGGACCGCGACCAACGCTGGAAGCGCGTCGCTAAGGCCTACCATTGTATGGTCAACAGCGAAGGAGCTACGACATTGGATCCACTGGCCGACATTCAAGCCAGTTACGATGCCGGCATTACTGACGAATTCATGGAGCCACACGTTTGCGTGAACCACCTGGGGCAGCCTGTGGCAAAGATAGAAGCCAATGATGTGGTCATCATGTTCAATTTCCGTACAGACCGAGGCCGTCAAATCACCCAGGCCTTGAGCCAACAGGATTTCCACGAGCAGAACATGCACGCCCTGCCCCTGCATTATGTGACGATGACCAGTTACGACGAGACATTTAAAAATGTGAATGTCATATTCCGCAAGGATAACTTGGTCAATACCATTGGTGAAGTCCTCGAAGCCGCAGGAAAGACACAGATTCGTATTGCGGAAACTGAGAAATACCCACACGTCACATTCTTCTTCTCAGGCGGACGTGAAAAACCATTCGAAGGCGAAAGTAGATTACTTTGTCCCTCTCCTAAAGTGGCCACCTACGACCTACAGCCTGAAATGAGCGCAGGGGATATTCGCGACGCCATTGTTCCGAAATTACAAGAGGGCGCGACGGATTTCATCTGTTTGAACTTCGCAAACCCGGATATGGTAGGCCATACGGGAGTGATGGAAGCCGCAATCAAGGCTTGTGAAACCGTTGATTCTTGTCTACAATCTGTGGTTGAAGCTGGTTTAGGATCCGATTATCAATTCATCATCTTGGCCGACCACGGAAACGCCGATTGTATGGTCAACGAGGACGGCTCGCCAAACACCGCTCACACAACCACCGTAGTCCCTTGCTTCTTGGTAGGCAGCAGTGCCGAAGAATTCACCTTAAATGAAGGACGTTTGGGAGATATTGCACCTACATTATTAGCCTTGATGGGCGTTGCCCAGCCAGAGGAAATGACCGGGTTGAACTTATTGAATCCTAAAGGATGATCAAATACAAAAGTGCGGAAGAAATTGAATTGATGCGTGAAAGCGCACAATTGGTCAGTAAGACTCTAGGAATGCTTGCACCCCTATTGGTCCCAGGAGCCATTCCACTAGAGCTTGATAAGAAGGCAGAGGAATTCATCCGCGATCACGGCGGTATCCCAGGATTCTTGGGCATGTACGACTTCCCCAACACTCTCTGTATGTCTCCAAACGCCCAGGTCGTTCACGGCATCCCGGGTAAAACTCCGCTTCAAGAAGGCGATATCATGTCTGTGGATTGTGGGGTATTGATGAACGGATTCTATGGAGATCACGCCTACACCTTCCCTATCGGCGACGTAGATGCGGATACAGCGCGCCTTCTCGAGGATACTAAAGCATCTTTATATGCAGGTATTCGAGAGGTAAAAGCTGGCAATCGCGTCGGTGATATTGGCGCAGCGATTCAAGAATATACCGAAAGTAGAGGCTATGGGGTGGTTCGCGAACTCGTGGGTCACGGACTAGGAAAGCAAATGCACGAAGAACCACAAGTACCCAATTATGGCAAACGCGGTCGCGGCAAGAAAATTCAAGAAGGATTAGTCATCGCCATAGAGCCCATGATCAACCTCGGCACTCAGCGCATCAAACAACTCCCGGATGGATGGACCATCCTTACCGCAGATGGAAAAAACAGTGCGCACTTTGAACACGACGTCGCTGTAGTAAATGGCCAACCTGAAATCTTAAGTACCTTCCAGTACATTTATGATGCCCTCGGCATGGAACCGGCGGAATACGAAAAACTATGATTTCACGCATAATGAAATGGGCCTTAGCCAAGGTCCCTCGTCCCCTACTGATCAGACTGAGCTATTTGGTCCAATGGGTGGCACCAGTCATCTTTAAGGGCAACAAATTCGTAGACCCCATTGATGGTCGCGGATATAGCCGCTTCTTTCCCTATGGATATGGCAACAACCAACGCGAAAACGCTCTTTGCCCCGGCACCAATAGCCTCGAGCGTCACCGCTTGCTATGGCTGTACCTCAAAGATTACACGGACTTTTTAACGCGTCCACAAAAACTCTTACACATTGCCCCAGAACAATGTTTCTATGGCCGATTCCGCAAGATGAAACACCTCGATTACACCACTGCGGATCTCTTCTCACCTCTGGCGGACCTCCGCTTTGACGTGCAAAACATCCCAATTGAGGACAACACCTATGATACCATCTTCTGTAACCACGTTCTAGAACACGTGGACAGTGACCACCAAGCGATGGTAGAACTTCACCGCATCCTTAAACCCGGAGGCTTAGCCATCATGCAAGTGCCACTGGACCCGGATTACGAAAAAACAGACGAAGACATCACCATCAAAGATCCCGCAGAGCGCGAGCGCAGATTCCGTCAATACGACCACGTCCGCCTCTATGGCCAAGATTATCCAAATCGCCTAAAAGCCGCAGGATTCAAGGTTACTGTCTTTGATGCACAAAAGGAACTGCCTGGCGGCTTCTTCGAGAAGTACGCCCTGCCGAAGCGCGAGATGCTTTACGTTTGTACGAAGTAGAGGATCTGAGTTCTAGCGTTTATTCGGAGTACGAGATTTTCAGAGCGATGGACAGCCAGTGAGTATTTACCTGATTGTGAACAGGAAGCAAAATTCCCGGAACGCGTTTTTCAGGACACGATTGGGCTGCGAATTTTCGAGAGCGAATCCTAGTTGAAGACCATAAAAAAACCCGCGCTCACGCGCGGGTTTTTCTTTTCTATCCTACCGGGAGATTATTCCAACCAACCAGCAATCATATCTTGCATTTTCTCCTCTTCTTCCTGAGCCAATACCGGATCCACTAGGATGCGGCCACTGTGCTCGTCAATCATGATTTTCTTGCGTTGTGCAAGCTCCATCTGACGTTGCGGAGGAATAACGAAGAATGATCCTGCAGAAGCACCACGCTCTACACTCACTACTGCCAACTTGTTCTTAGTTGCGCTGCGAATACGATCGTAAGCTTTTACCAATCTATCTTCAATGGTAGCTTTTGTTTCGTGGCTCTTAGCCAACAACAGATCTTCTTCCTTCTGCGTCTCAGCCATGATGCTGTCTAACTCTGCTACTTTATGCTTCAAGTGATCCTTGCGCTCAGCCAATTTTTCTTCGCTAGCACCATTCACTTCTTTCTTGCTTTCAATTTTCGCACTGTATTCCTTAATGCGCTTGTCGGCCAATTCGATTTCCAATTCTTGGTACTCGATTTCCTTAGCAATGGCTTCGAACTCACGGTTGTTACGCACTTGCTCTTGATCTTTCGTGTACTTGGCAATCTTTTCAGCACATTCGGCTTTCAAGTTTTGCTTCTCG
>CALDGA010000086.1 GCA_937942085.1 uncultured Flavobacteriales bacterium | reverse complement strand
AGCTGTCGACTGCCCTAAGTATTGCCGCGCCTGCGCCATTTGATTTTCATGCTGTTGTCGAAATTGATCGGCAATCACCAACGACCACGGAGCCAAACCCCAACGATACGCATGCCACATATTTGCCAATGCAGTAGTTACATAATTTAAAGCCATCTGCGTTACTGGATCCGGCTTCGATGGGCCTACATAGCTTACATAAGGGATCCTTAGCGGCACCACCCCTAGACCCTGGCCAATCGGCGTCCACCCCGCGCCTCCCCCTACCGGACCACGAAATGCAGGTCTCATTTATGCAACCTTTTCAAAATTTAGAATTTAAATTCTAGTTCTCAACCTTCTCAATCCGTAACGTGATGGTTCGGTTTCGTCGGTCGATTTGGAGGACAGTGATCCTCCAGCACCCGACTAAGAACACTTGACCTTGTTTCCTTCTTAGTACCATTTTATCCTCCTTCACCTCGCTGTTTTACTCCATTGTGCCAAATCGATTCCCATTGTCTTTGGAAGCACAAAACTTGTATCCGAAAGGGGGGCTTCAGCACCCTCCTGAGCCGCCCTCAAAAGCACACGCAACTGATTTGAGCCATACAATCGTGTAACCCAGTTTGGATCAAATTCTAAAATTGCTGCCGCTCGTACCATATGCGGCTTAAATGGCGGAGGGTTTTTGTTAACAATAACCTTATCAATCCCAAACTGTTTAAGTGTTTTAATAACCGACGGCGTTATTTTCGTTCCGATCGTGTAGTGGAGCACAGGAACTTCGATGTAATAATCCAGCGCTTGTAATATGGGAAGAGCAACCGAATCTTCTCTAGGTTGCCAGGACGCTGCAATTGCCGAATACGGAACCACGTCGCCGATAAGATAATCGTCAAACGGTTCCGTAATTTCTACATGATCTATAAGCCCGCGAGCCAAAAATTCAACATTTCGCCGGTTTACGGTAAGACCGGCTTGTTGCATTTGTTGACGAAATAGCTCCGTGAATAAACGACGGCCCTCTCCGATTCCTTTGAAAGCCACCAAAATGGCGGGATTAGGAATCCCATCCGAAATAGGATCGCCAAGTTCGACCTCATCACCTTCTTTCACAATCGGTTCATACCCAGGATTAATTTCATGTGGTTGATCATTGATGTAAACGATCGTTTGTCCTAATTCGTTTTTCCCAATTTTGGTTACCTTGCCAGCTACCGTCGCATGAACAGCGCCGCCTTTAAACTGCTTAGGGATATTTACCAACCGTTCGATAACCTCGAATCCGGATTCTTTCTCGGCAAGACCGCCTACATGTTTGGAGCCTAGCGTTGTCTGCGCTAGACGCTCCCCAATTGCTTGCGCCGCTGTAATCCCGGGAAGACTTCCAATCGGCGGCAGCTTACCATCCTCACGAAGCCCAGCATCCCTTGCATAGATACCGCGTGCACTTAACGTGGTAATCGGGCTACGTATAAGAAGCTTCGTGTAGCCCTTAGCTTTTAGGTCCTCAATTATACGTGTTGTAAGAGGCGTGTTTTTGGGATAGCCTTCCACATCAACCGCTAGTAACGCACCCTCGTTGTCCGGATCATCAATATCCACAGGAAGCCCAACCGGAAGCGGGGGCGCCTGAGGGCTGTCAACATCCGTTACCAACAATCGGTGCGTTGCACGCACCAAAAGCTTAAGCAAATAACCGCTTGCGGCCACATCTAACTTTGTAGAAGCTAGGCCGCGACGAGCACCATAGGTGGCTGCCCAGAACTCAGCCGGTGTTACCCCTTCCGAATAACTATTGAGAATCGGAATGGGGATGATGTTATTTTTATAACCCGAATAAGCCGTATCACCGCCTATTAGACGTTTTAGCTGGGCTTTATTTCCTCGTGCACCAGAAAGAACCTGTTGTACTAGCGGATTATCTTTTGGAACGCTGTTAAACGTTTGCTCCGTAAGCTCGTCGGACAGCTTCAAAAGATAAGACGCTAAAGCGGCTTCTTTTTGTGGATCTAAATCTCCGTTACCAACAATCTGCCCGATCTGTTGGATGATCTTCGATTTATTAAGACGGATAGGATCGGGCGGTCTGAGATGCTGAAGATCAAACGACCCGGCTGCCTCTGCTCGCACCACGCGAGAGGCGGTCGTTATTAAATCTTTAAATAGTTTGGGAACTTGATCGGGATATTGCTCAATCAGCTGGGAAAAGAACGATACGACGTTCTTTTTATCTAGCGGCGGTATCTCAACACCCTTTGGAAGGATGCGAGATAGCAGCAATTTTCCGGGCGTAGTTTCAATTGCCATCTTTTATGCTGCGAATGATGTATTGTGGTAAATGGTAAATTCCTAATTGCTGCAAAATTTCGATAAACTCCTTTGTATCTGCCGGACCACAGAAAATGACATCCGATTTCTGATGAATAGCAGCACCTACAGGATGTCCTGCATCGCTGCAAATGATGACCCCACGACAGGACAACGTTGTCCTGTCCTTTCCATCAATAACAATTACTTTCATAACCTAAGGGCTATTTATTCGGAGCTTTAATTTTCGGAGCATTACCGATAGAAGGAAGTTCCTTCTCGGGAAGCGGTTGCGTAATCAGACCCTTAAGGTCCTCCTCCTCTTCTGGCATTTCCTCAGATGGGCCACTTTGCGGGTAGGCCGTCGTCTGTGGGGACACGCCTGAAATTGTCGACGTGGGCGTTTTGCCCAAAATGATCTCTTCCGTATTAAGCACATCTTCTGGGATTGGCAGCCCAAAGTTCCGGTACAATCCGACCAACAATTTACGCACCGTAACTAACTCCAAATAAATCGCCGTATTTGTAACACGCTTCGGAGCCTGGCTGCTTTCGAGATTCTCCGTCTCGCTTGGTGCTGACGGTTCCGGAGACGGAGGCGGAGGTGGGGCACTACCCCCTGGTGATCCAGTAGCACCCAATAACGCACCAAGATCTAATGGCATCCCGCCCCCTCCGGGAGGCATAGGAGGCATACCGCCAGGTGGCATACCGCCAGGCATGGGCATACCGCCTGGTGGCATCCCACCACCCATCATCATCGCTGCCGGGTCTCCTCCGGCAGGAATAAATCCTGCCTTAATCAAAAGATTCTGTAATTCGGAAAGCTGTTCATCGAAACTAGTCATGCGTCGATCCTTTCAGAAATTAGAATTTAAATTCTATTTTTGAATCACAACGGGTTGATCGATCGAAATTTCTCCTTTTTCATAGGCGCGAATGGCGTCGTCGGCGGTTGCAAACACACGTTTCGGTTTCTCTGCGGTTTGCGTAGCCCGCCACAGACCCATCAAATAATCCTGGCTCGGCAACGTCATTGGCGTTTTAAGCGTAGCAGCACTAAATAAGTTTTTCGAGGGCAGTAGCCGTTCCTTTGCCTCTCGAACGGCTTCATCACTTACCGGTACATGAAATTGTACCTGGTCTCCATCGAAATCCATTCCGAAACCGGCGGTAACAAGCGGTGGAACCTCGATAGTATTGGATGCGGTAAGTACCGGTTTAAACGCCATAATGCCGTATTTATGCCAAACCGGGGCACGGTTCACAATCACGGGTCGTTCCTCCATCAGCCGGTGCAGCTCTGCTGTTGCCGCCGGATGGCGTTCTTTAACCATTTTTAGGGCATCAACAAGCGAAACTCCTTTCTGCTTGAGATTGCGCACGATAAACGGTTTATAAATGGTATATGCGATATCCTGTGGAATTCCTATTTGATCAATATCAAGATTCGGATTTGGCGTAACCACCCCACGCCCAACCAATGCCGTTTCCGTTCCAATCATCTTTCGCTGAACGATCCCCTCTTTGGGGTTTGAGCCAATAATTAGCCGTAGCACGCCTCGTAAATTCGTATCGGCCATCCGAATGGTGTTTTGCTCTAAGCCGATCAGGGCCTTAAGCACCTTCCAAACGGCTTCAACGTTGCTAGAATCTTGAAAGCCTCCTTCCTGCAATTTTTGTACGGCGTCGACCGTACGTATCAATTCTTTATACAAATAGTTAAGGTCATTCACGATAAGAATATTATTGCTTAAGGCTGAAATTGGCCGGAACTTAGGCGGAATTACAGGAACCTTATCCCAAAACCACTCGGAAGGATGACAATCGAATTTTTTTGCGGCCTTAAGATAGCCTAATTTCTGAATTAAGATGTTCCGTTTCGACGCGGATGCGGTTTTAATCGCCTCCTCGGTCTTCTGAATCTCGTAATCCAAATTGATATTTTTTACCGCGTCATAAATCGCTTCAGGGCCGGTTTTGGTAGTACCAAAATGTTCGGGTACCGGCGCTTTTCCAACCAAAATATTTTCCAGCTCGTTAATGCTGACCCCCAAAATGCTTGCTAATGGTCGAAGCATTATGGGATTCGGCAGTAAAAACGGTAAACGAATTGCGGACCACAGGTCTCCATCGAGACCGCCGGTCAATCGTTTATCAAACAGACCACCTTCGATTGGCTGAAAGTCATTATCCTTAAATCGTACGGTTTCTCCGTTTTGTAGCAGACGATTTCCCGTCAAACGCTCAATGTCCGATTGCTTCAATGCGTAAATGCTAATGCCTTTGGGACCGGAAATTGGGTTAATACCCGCGGCTTGCAGGAGATGAATAAATTTAGCCCAGACTTGCGACATTTTCGGTTTTGGTAACGCGTATCCCATCATAAAAACACGCCACAAGTCTTCGTCTTGCTGACCACGAACCAATGAGGCATCGGTAATCGTGTTGTAGGCAGCATGCGATAAAAGGGCATTCATATCCAGCAGACCTAGTCGTTTGCTGGACCCTTCCTCGCCAGCTATCGGAATCCCTTCCGAAGAATACGAAGATGCAATACCGATGCCTTGAAGTTTATCCTCAGCAAGGTGATGAAGCTTTAGGAAATACGCATATCCGGTTAGAACTTTAATCTTTCGATTGGTAACCGGATCATACAATTCATCGGAGGCCTCCAAATTCGCCTTGGCGAGCATATCCTTGACGTAATCCCAATATTGGCCCGCCTTCGAAAAATCTTTAAGTTCAATCGGCTGCCCAAGCTTCTTTGCAACTTTGCCTAAAAGGGCTTCATAAATTTGGCCAACATTACCACGGCTGATAACAGAAAACGGGCTTATCAGAATATCCAAAGGTCCGTTTTCATCGTAAGGCATTTCCGAATCAGGTTTTACAATTACAACACCTTTATTACCATAAAGTCCAGAAATTTTATCTCCCTGTCGAGTCGGCATAGTGGTTTTCACTAGCACCTGGTAGCCGGCAGCGGTTTTGACGGCGTCTACGACCACGCCGTCAACATCCCACTCCCACTCTTCGGAAACATCCTGAAATAGCCGTCGTCGGCCAATGGTACTGACGGGCAGCTCTTTAACGGCAAGAATCAGCGGGTCGCCTTTCTTAACCCGAGATCCTGGCTTAATCAGACCATTCTCATCATACTTATCTAGCTGGTCCTTAGGATATTTACCAGGAAAGGTTGCAATATACTTTGTTTTGTTTACGACAATGCTTTCATCATCCGAACTAATTTCATAGCGAAACAGATGATCGGATGCCAAACGCTTGGCGAATGATTCGGAAATTACATACGCATCTTCATATGTTTCGCCCGTCGCTAAATAGCCTACGCGCGCATTAATACCAATTGCAATGTTCCCTTCGTTATCGGTGTAGTTGCTAACGGCAATTAGCTGATCCTTTTTTACGCTTTGTCCCGGCTTTACAACCGGCTGCTGCGTAATTCCGGTCATATTGGAATATGGTATGTTAACCATCAAATCGATTACGTGTTCCTTTCGGTCGTTATCGAGGATAACAATCTTATCATCGGCTATCTCTTTAATGACCCCTTCAGCCGGCGAATAGACGGCACCAACATATTTCGAAAAGGTCTTTATAAACGGTCGACCATCTTTATCCACGGAGCGAACTAATTGCGGCTCCCGATTTACAAGCGGCAGCGCCTGCATCAACATCCTACTGCCCATAGCAATCCGATGTGGAAATGTAGTGGATTTGAGCGGAATCAGGTTCGCTAATGGGCCGAACGCCTGTGTGATATCTTCTAATTCGTATTGGGCTTTATGTTTCGGAAAAACGGTTTCACGTCCACGATACAATCCAAACACAAAATTGCGGTTCTGAGCTAATTCGCCAGGAAACGCAACATAGCTTTCATAAACCTGCTGAGGGGTTAAATATTCAACCTGATTCGTTTCTAAATTGCGGAACGGTGCAGCTAAATCGTTGCCTATGCGCTTCGTATTACCGCTAATACGGCAATCGACCCCGATCTTAAGACTTTCGGGCGTCGTTACCGGGTCAATGAACCCAAAATGCGTTGGATGAACATCGCGAGCGGAAGTAGGAATACTATCAACGTTCGTAATGCTCCCTTCCCCAACTCGAGAAATCCGATACAGATTGTCAATAATCTCTAACGGATTGGCTGCATCAGGGATACTCGCTAAACCGCTTTTGCGGAAAACGGCCAATACCTGCGGAGAAAGAAAATTGGCCGGGATGGTCTCTTTTTTGGGATTTCGCATTAGCTTCCACAAAAGCTTGCGAAGAATTGGTCGAGAGCGTTGCAGATATTCGCTAATCAGATCATCAACGCCGTAAAACATCTGGTTGACAAGAGCGTCCCGGTCGTCTTTTTCGACCGTGCCTTTAAATAGCTCGATCATCTTCCGGGTTGCGGCCAGCGTAACCTCGGGAGAAATATAGGACGAGTCAATGCCAAGGTTGCGTTTTACAACATTAGGATCCAGACTAAAGGACTTAAAAACCTCCTTTAAATCAGCACCCTCCGGAATGTTTAAATGGGCACGGATTTCTTTACGATACCTGTCATTGTCTTTGCTTTTATTGGCCAGTAGTACCTCCTTACCCCATGCTTCCAAGAGTTGATCATCGGTAATACCCAACTCGCGAAGCAGCGGGTAAAGAGGAATATTTGCCTGGCCGATGTTAAAGTAAAAAACCTTATTCGATGGATTAAATATATATCGATGGGCCTTCCCTGCGGCAACGTTAATATGTGCAACCGGCTCTCCCGAAAGACGATTAAACACGAAGATACCAGGTTTTAAACGCTGTTGATTCGAAACGAAATATTCAACCCCATCAATAATGAACGAACCACGATTTGTTAAATACGGTATAAACGCTAGCGTCGTCTGTTTGCTAATAACTTGCCCTTGTGGCGTACGAAATTCGACATAGCCTTTAATCGGCCACGCCAATGTTTCCTTGCGAAACATGGCGTTTTTTACATCATGAGCTGAAAACGGTACGGGCTGATACGATACGTTACGAATCGTAAGCGAATAGCCTCCCTGCTCAACCGGCTCAATCTTCGAAAGACCGCTAATTGCGCCGTCAATGATCGACTGCCGTAATTGATTAATATCGTCAAATGAGCGCATCATGTTGATTCGGCTTCTAATTCCTCTAAAGATTTAAAGTATTTGCCTTTATACTTCTGAAATCCAGTCGAAAATTGAACGGGAAACGGAGTCGGAACCTTAGTTGCCAAGATGTGCTTTGCAATTTCTTCTAAAGCCTCGTCTTGATCAATATTTTTGGATCCAGCAAAGAACTTATCAAAAACCGGAACTGCCGCCAAAAACGTAAGAAACGATAGCGCTGCCGCCATACCAAGAAGTATGTGCAACGCCTTGGTCGCCGGCCGCCAAAAGGCTTGTTTTTTAAATTTTTGTTGGAACTTTGTATAAAACTCGGCTTGCGCCTGCGCTAGCTCTTCTTGCGCTTGAGTCAAAATCGAACGCTTCACACTTTTAGAAACAATCTTATAAATCGTCGACGCCGTCAAGGCGGGAATTCCAATCAAAAAAATCGGTATAAACGCCCACGATACCGGATTTTCTGCAAGAAAGTCGTAGATCGTTTTCTCCCACGGCGTTAAGGATGAATAATCAATCGCCTCCTTAATCGTCTCATGCGCCTCAACTTTCGACGGCGGAACCGAAATACCCAATTCTTGTTGGGGTAAGGTTAGGAGCTCTGAATATCGAAAGGTAGCTGCTGATGGAACCGTTCCTAAAAGTTTAAATGAGCTACCGCGTATAAGATTATCGACTTCGCGTTTAAATGACTTAGCTCGGCTAACCGCCGCGCCAAGAGCATAAATCGACGATCCGGCCAGCGCGATACTAAAAAGCCGGACCAAAAACGCTAAAAAATCGGCTCCCTGCTTAACAAATGCATCCGCCGCAATTTTCAAAAATTCTTCTTCTTTACTCATGGCATAAACGGGTTAAAAGAGTCAGTACCACGTACAAACTGGTAATAGAGCTGAAACCACTCGAGATAAACCAGCATATTTTTGGCGTTATCGTCCCAATGGTGCTCCTGGTGCTGAATTACAAACCATCCATTAATGGCACGATCTTTAATCCATAGATAATACTCGTGATCGTCTGGTTTAGACAAATCAAAAAGTCGAGCACCTGCGGTACCCGCCAAATACAGCCGCTGTTCTAAATCCGTATGATCAATGATCCGATTTCTCTCCTCCGAAGAAGAAAGACGTATTGGAAACATAAAATGTTTGTTCCAAACCAGCTCCCCGCCGTGGCGGGAATCCTGCTCCCCATAAAATTTATCGATTGGACGACTCATCAGCTTTCCTTTTCTTCTCCGACTTTTCTAATTCCTCGAGCAATTCCTGATAGGTATCCTTTGTTGAAACAAGCTCGGCATACTCTTTTGCAAATGCTCTGTCTAATTCGCTTGTTCTGTTTTTAACATAAGAAAGCGCAATGGCGGCACCGATCGGGATACCGAAAACGACCAAATAAAACATAGGACTAATAACACGTTCTTTAACCCACCCGCCAAGGGATGTAAAGCCGGACCAGAGTGAAGAGAAAAGCGACCCGAAAAAGCTTCCGCCTGCTGCGGCAACGCCGGGGCCTACAACAGCAGATTTTTCAAAATCCGAATTCATCTGCAAATATCCAAAAATATCGTACATTGCCTCAAATGTCAGCCTCATCAAATCCTCCGGATCAACGCCAAGACGATGGGCCAACTTCTGAAATAGCAATGCACGATTCAGAAGATCGTCATATAATTCATCTTCCTCATAATGCATCGCCAGACCTCACTGGATAACCTGTTGAATTTCGTAGCCATCAAGTAGAATTTCTTTATTTGACTTTTTACGAAACGTATATCGGGCTCCTGGGATAACAAGCTCCGGAGGCCCCGCCAATTTTATAACTTCGTTAATACCTAGTGCTGCGGCCTGTTTAAGTGCTTCTTTGACGACAATTTCGGCTTCTTCCCGCAATTTGTTGACTTTGCGAATTTGTGAGGGCGGCTGAGCCTGGTTCATCACCCATACCGCAATCGCTCTTTTTAAGAATTCTTTGGGCTCGATGGTCCTAATGACTTTTTCTAGCGGAGCCGACTCATCCTCCGCTCTCACCGTATTTAAAATAACGACCCTCCCACCCTCTGCCCAAAACTTGATGTCCTCGAATTGAAAAACTTTTGGAGAATCGTATTTCATAACTCCTATCTTTCCAGAATTAGAATTTAAATTCTAATTTCGAACGTCATTTGGCGTTTCGTTGCGATGCCAAATGACGGTTTTTAACCACCGAACGAATTTGCCAATGTAAATGACTATAACGCAGCCTGTAACGATTGAAAATTCGACGGTCTGACGCAAGGTCGCTTTAAAATGCCTAAACCAGGTGGCAATCGGCGCATCCGTTGTTTCAAGAATCAGATTTTCGAGCCAATTCATTCTTGCGGCTCCTTTTTGCTAAAAAATGGGTCTTTTCGACAAATTTTTCGCCCCGTTGAATAATTTCATCGCTCTTTATCCAAATCTCACATTCATCCCCACTAATGCGAATCGGACAAATCGTGGAATTTGTATCTAAATGGTACATCTGCCGGAGCCGTAAGCTCACTTCCATCCTCGATCCTCCTTTCTACGACCGTATCGACCCAATTTTGGCTAATAGCTAAACAAATATCCGACCAATCGAAGACCACGGAATCCACCCCCTCGGTCCCGTGGCTTCTCTTCCAAAAGGAAAGGAAAACGGAAGAGAAGCACTAGAACCGAGGAGAGGACTCCTCAATATTAAATGCCGTAAATAACCGGAAATTTTAACCTTTTTCCGGTTTTAGAATTTAAATTCTAACGGCGGCTTTTCGGCCCCTTGTTTGACGTCGACAGCTTCAGTTTATATGCCGGAACCGTACTAAGTCGGCCATCGATTGTACGCCGCTTTTTACTAGTTGGGATTGCAAGACCTTTATCTAGCAGGATCCTTAGCCGCTTCCGAACCAGGGCCTGCGAAATTCCCCAAATCTTAGCAAGCTCATCCGTTCCAACCGCCTCCGGGTCTTCGGCATAATAGGCGGCCTTTTCTAATGCGTCCAACCATTCCTGCACATTAATCTGTGTCATAACCCCAAACTCCATTTACATTTTAGCCATTAATCTTGCCGTAAACCACGAATAAAATGATAGGTTACCAAAGACCCATCTATATTGCTTATAATAGATCCACCTATTTGGGGGAGAAAGGTCTTCGCTTTTGAAATTTTAAACACAAAAGGCGTCTTTAGTTGCCATCCAGGGGTTGTAAAACAGACAATTCGTCGATCTTTATAAGGTATTGCAACTTCAATATGGCTATGCCGATGTGATCGAACCAGTACTTCGGGTACATCAAACCCCCATTTCGCCGCTTCAACCAACGTATCGTTAATTTCCCGAACCAGCGCACTGGCTTCGCCATGCGACGAAGATGAGGTTCCAATATGATGGCAAAAATGGATTAGTTTCGTACCGAGTTTCAACCAGAGACTATATGCCGTTGTCGATTCCTGCGAGATCGGTCGAGCATTTAATTGATCGGCTAAAATCTCTTCGTACTGGCTACTTTTGCCTGCATGGGATTCCGTACCACGCACCATATATAGCGCTGCCGCTCGCTTAACAATCGGCTTAAGAGTCTGGCTAGCGATATAAATCTGGTCAGCGAAATTTTGCGAAATGGGTGTAACGATGCCGTGATGAACACCCTCTAATATATCACCATTTATCACTAAATAAAATGGTTCGCCTTTGGTAATTGACGGAACCCAACGCTTCCAAAAGTGTTCCCAAATTTTCCATAATTTTAACTGTAGTCCGGAAGGCGTATATTCCACGCCGGTATCCAAAATCAATTTTTTAGGCGGACAAAGGGCAAATGAACATCCGAAATGTAAATCCGAAATAACAACGCAATGCTTAACCTTCATCGCGGGGCCTTTTCGACCGTAACAGAATTGGCGGCATTGCAACGGGGCCAGATCGAGATAGAAAATTCGCAATGAAGACCAAGATGCTTATTATTAAAAGCAATGCGCCGGGAAAAGCAGTCTCGTAATCCGAAAGATTCGGTCGCACTATAAGCAAAAGACCGATGATAAAAGCGACAATAGCAGACCAGATCGTGTTTTTACGATACCAAGGCTCGTCCTTTTCCTTTTTTGCCGCGTACCAACCCCGACGCCAATGCCAATAATCGCTGCTTCCATACTCATATGGATTATCCGCTTCATCAATGTTCTCACGAAAGGCAAAAAACCCTTCACATTGAGCAAGAGGCGTTTTCGGTCGACGGGGCACCTTCTCTCCTACAGTCCCGGTGGTTGGCTGATCGGTCGATGCC
This sequence comes from uncultured Flavobacteriales bacterium, assembly GCA_937942085.1. Lineage (GTDB taxonomy): Bacteria > Bacteroidota > Bacteroidia > Flavobacteriales > Schleiferiaceae > UBA10364. The sequence continues at coordinate 7,007 of CALDGA010000086.1, read as the reverse complement.
GTTTGCATAAGTTACAACCCTAATCGCCCAAGCATCAGGTAGATTAAACATCGAAGCCGGTACGTAACAAAAACCTCTATCGCCCCACTTTTCCCCCCATGATGATAGGGCTTCTACCCACCATGTCTTATTATATCGTTTAAGACCGACGCCTAACATGGCATGACCATATTTACGTCCGGCACTTTGGATGGGAAGAAAGCCATTGTGTCCTCCTACTTGGATATCCTCCCGGCTTAGCAGCACGCCGAAGCAGACAACAAAACCTCTCAAAATCGCGCTTGCAATTTCCTCGAACGTCGTACAGTCATAGACTTCCAATACTCGAAATTTCGCCGCTTTTTCCCTCCAGTCCTTCGGCCATGTTTCCATATGCCAGTTCTCATGCGGAATGATGCTTATGGGACAGGCGCCTACTTCATGGACTGCTTTGAGAGCGTCGGACAAATAAGCACCTCTATCTGTACCGCCATTTATTTGACCATAAACGCTGCCAATCGAGAGCTCAACATACTCAAAACCAGCCTGTTCTCTAGCGGTCATCATACCAGCTACTGAGGCAGCTCCCGTACAGCTTCGTTGATTACCTTGATTCAAAACTTTCGGAACGTAATCGCGATAAGATACCGAATACCAAAATGGTTCTGGAATAAGCTCGATTTCGTCGCCAAACGGCGCAAAAAGAGAGCCGTACGCGATCCTTCGCGGTTTCAAACCGAACATCAATTGCTGTTCGCCATAGAGAACCCCGTCAGACATAGCGTCTTAAGAGCCTAACAAAGCAATGACCTCGTTTACATCATCATGAAACCGAAAAATATTCGAAATCTTACCCTCATCGTTGATCAAAACAGCAACGGGTAAGTTTTCAAGATCGATATGCGCAAAAAGTTCCGTCAACTCTTTACCGATTGTCGCATCAACGTCTTTTATATCTTTATCCAATACGAGAATCCGTATGTTACGCTTTTTACAAAAATCCCTAAGCTCCTTTGACAGAATGACACTTGCTTGCTTCGGAGTACGCTCACGTGATTCCTCAACGATTATCAATGTATTTTTCATTACAGTGCCTGTGTTAAAGCTCGAATTGCGCCCGTAAGGATTCCGAACTGCTGTAGTTTCGCTCGCGCTTCCGGCGAAAGCCCTAAAACCTGAGCAGCAAGCCCTGCAAGTCCAAGTCCATACACAGCACCAAGACCCGTTTGCGCCGTAAACTTTGCTACGTCAAGCGGCGTTACCATACGATCGCCTTTTGCTAAGCCGGCTGCCAAAAACGGCGCTCCAGCCAGCGCACGCTCTTTTGCTGTAAGATACGGCGTACCGAGTACAATATCACGCCAATGTGTTTCATCAATCTTCGGCAGCGTTAAGCCTGCAACACTATTTTCTAATTGCGCTTTTTTTGTAGTCTTCGGTCTTGGAAACGGACGAAACAGCTCAGCAACTGCTTCTCCGAATCCTTTCTTCAACCCTTCTCGAAAACGACCAAAACCGATCAGTGCCCCAGGAATCGATCCTAAAATAGCTCCTAGAATGGGAAGCCGATGAATGGCGATATAATCCCCAATTTGGGGAAATACAAATCGTAGCGCGTACTGTGCTCCAACACCCAAAAGTGCCCCATAAATTGATCCCAAAAGTGTCAAGGAAAACGGCGTAGGGCCGCCGATAATCGCCGTCGGAGCCGTTACGGTTTCATAGATAGGTTGTAAACCCCCCGACGGCGGTGGAGGGGGCGTTTCCGAATAAAGCGTTGGGCGCTCCGATATGGTACTGGCCTGTTTTTTAAGAATCGGATACGCCCAAAGCAACGTTTCGTTTATCGAATCCCAGGCTTTATGATTCGGATCGAACGCTGCTTCAAGATTATATTTCCAATCCAAGCATTCAAACATCGTTATAAACCCTGAAATTAGAATTTAAATTCTAAAATTCATTGCCCTTCATGAAGCGCAATAAAAGACGGAGAGCGCAAGCTACCGGATGGAAACTGTTCTTGGTATTTGACTCTTGCCACCCGTCCAATAAATTCTTCCGGATGTTCCCACATGTACTGACGCAGCGAATCTGAGAATCCCGTACCTACCCGACCAACGATCTTGCCGTCAGGTTCAAGCGAGTAGGTAAATCCTCCAGCGGCACGCCCTTTATATTTGCCTTCTCCAGGGAAAATATCTCTGATATACACATCCATTTCTTTAAACAGTTTGGCTTTAATCGGTCGCTCTTCGTCTTGAAGCCGCAAAATCACGCCTTCCTGTGTTCTAGGATACTTTCCGGAGCGAATAGCATTCCATAATTCCTCAGCCTCTTCGGGCGTTTCCGCCTGTTGAACCATTTCAAAGACCGATTGTGGTAATTTCGGCAAAATCTCAGTCCTAATCTTCTCATATCGCTCTTTATAAGGTAGGTCCGTAAGATCCCGCGCTCCCATTCGTAACAGGTCAAACAACGCGATACGTAAGGAGATTTTGTCTTTATCTTGCTTTTCGATCGCTTTGGCGATTACCGAATTTAAGATTGCTCCTAAGTCCTGAGGAGGGATAATTTTGCCTTCTTTTTCTCCATAGATTTCCCCCGTAAGAAACGTGTCGACCAACTCAGGCGGCGTTTCAAACTTCGTTTTGCCTTTAAAAATTCTTTCGGTATGTACAATGGGACGACCTGTAACACTTTTTCGAACGCTAAGTACTTCAATTCCGTTTTTCAGCAGGCGGATCAATCCGTGAGCGCCGTCAATTTTTTCTTGTAAGGTATCGCCATCACGCATTTTCGCGATATATTCTTCAACTTCCTCTGGATCAATCACCTTAAAACGCGGTTTTTCGTAACCTTCGGGATAGTCCAGAGGTGTTACATTCATCAGCAACCATTTGCGCGGTCGTGCTGTCGTCTGAATAAGAATAAATCGCTGTGGATTCCGCTCTTCAGCTGTCGTAAATTTAATATAGTTTTTGCCGATATCTGTAATTAATATCTTTGTGTCAACTAGCTTTTCTACGGTACCAGCGCCATATCCAGATTCGATTTCTCCTTCAAAATCCTTATAGTTATAAGCATGTGTCGGCTGTTCGATGAGCAGACGTTTGATCGATTGCTCTTCTTCCGTAGGAATTGGTTTTTTCGAGGCCCACGAAAGCAGTCCAATTTCTGGTGACCCAATACGAATATCATAATGTTTGCCGGCACGACGTGCTTTATGAAGCTGAATAATAAAATCAGCAAGCTCGCCCGGTCTTAGAACCTGCAGCGGGTTTCGATATCGGGTACGATCTGGAATTCCAACAGCAGACGAAGGCATTAGGTCAGCCCTGTAATATCAAACGGTTTAGGCTCCAGTTGCGCTGTTAGCTGTTCAACATTTCGAATAAGGTTATCGAACCAAGCATCCGTTGCCGGCGAGTTGGGCAATCCAGTGCCGAAACCTGGACTCATAACACCTCCCAGTGAACCAGGTGTAAACGAAGCAAGCTGCCGTGTTGTGTCAACCTCCGGGAATTGTGTAAACGATCCGCCGGTTGGTCGCTTAAAGAAGCTGCTCCCTTCCTCCGGCTTTGGCTTTGGCTTGGGTTGTTCTGGCATTTGTGGCCGGCCAAAAGATGTAAGAAACTTATACAAAAGCTCGCCTAGGTCTTTTGAAGTTAGGAAAGCCTCCGACAGCCGTTGCCACCCGCTTTCTAACGCCGATACGGGAGGCTCCTTCATAAATTTATTAACAAGATCATCGATTTCCGCGTCGTTCGGCCACAGTGTCACGTGGAAACGTTTGAACTCATTTACGTTCGGATATCCATACAACTCCGCAATTTCATTTTCTAAACCGAAAATAGCAGCTCGTGCGGCAGCTGGCGATGCGTCTGAAGCGCGCAGATACCTCCACAAATGCTGTGCCGACTGCATAAACATCACGCGCGCTTCAACACCTTGATAGCGGCGAACCGCTAGAACAACATTAGGCCCAACAAACTGTGCGCCAATACTAGGATTCGATGCCCAGATTGCAGCATCGTTTGGCGACATTCCCGACATTGTAAGATGACGATACAACAGATCCGACCCGACGAGCACAGATTGGAACTGTTGAGGCACACGACCGTTTGAAATTTCTTGTGCGATCTGCCAAGCAATCGACCCAGGACGTATTTGCCCGCTATGCATGGCCGCAACATAGGTCCCAAAGAGTTTTGCCGCATAGGACGATGCTGCTTGTTGGACCAGTTGCGCGTGAAGTTTTTGCGCAGCCTCTGGAGGCATAACACCGGGTTCTGCCGAGCCGAGACGTCTTAACACTTCGGCATGATAAATACCGGCTCGCAAAATTGATTCTGCCAATTTTTGTGTGTTGCGCTCGGTAGGCGCTAATGCCTGATTGTGAATAAGCGCAACGTTGACTGCGTCGATGGGCGTAATCTCCACACCTTTAAGTGTAGATACGAACTGGGCGGCCCGTGTTGCTGGCATAAAGATCTCAATAACACGAATCTGTTCCTCAATGGGCGCACGTGGGTCGTATAATCCTTTGTTGTACAGTGTTTGAAGCAGCATGCCTAATTCACCAGCGGGCATGCCCCATGTTTTCTGAACCGCTTTGGGATCGCGAAGATTAAAATCCTTGTAAAAGTGATTCCAGATGGCCAGCGCATTCTGTACGGCGCGGTCTGCATCGGCTTTTGGATCTGCGGATGGCCGTTTCGCCATGATTGCGCTAATGCTGCTTGCTAGCATTGGAAACGAGCCCCCATAGGGGTAGTTCAGCGTATCCAATAGAGACGGCCATACCGGGGTAACAAATGAAATCAGCCATTTTAGCGAAGAAACAAGCTCTTTTTCTTGTTCTGGTAGGTCTTTGTGAAATTGCTGCAACCAGCGACGTACGGATCGGTCGACTTCCTGATCTAACAGCTGCTTGAGTACCGGATGTGCGCGAGCCTGACTTAGAGTTTGACGCTGCAGATATTGATATAAAACCCACGAGTCTCTGGGAACGAGCCCCTGTTGCGCAGCCGACGAAGTAAACCACGACTGCAAAAGCGACCAGACGCTTTGTAGAATCCCTCCCAAGGGCGATGGTCCCTCTGGTTCTTGTGCCCGTTTAATTAAAGCCATTTCAGAATCTCCATAAAGAAGCCGTTTGATGCTCTAACGATACCTTCCAATATTCCTGCTAAAACAATCCCAATGATGACACCTGTGATGATTCGCCGAAAGGCGCTAACGTTCGGGCATGTTTCCGCATGCTGTTTAAGCGCTGTATCCACTTTCTGTTCGATTAACAGCTCGTGTTGTTTCGAAATTGTCTTTTCATGTTCTTGCAGCCTGCGATCCATCTCTCGATAAAATTCTAAAGACGCCTCTTTAACCGCTTCGCGCACAATCGCAAATATATATTCTCTATCTGCTTGAGTTAGCGACATTTCTATTGACCTTTCTGCTGTTCCCGCGCCCGTTCCAAAGCGATGTTATACGCATTCGCCAATGCTTCCCATAAATCTTCATCACTAAGGCTTCTTAGTTGTTGCGCAAACTTCGTTTTTGCAAGCAACGGGTGATTTGCCCAGCTACGAATCGATTTGATGGCGTCCTGTGGAGTCTTCATTGAAGGACCAATCGGGGTCCAGCTTGCCCAACCGATTGTCCGCAGCAGTGTCCTTGTAGAAGTATCATAGAGACCTTGCCGATAGCGATATCTCGTCGGATATAGAGACAACACTTTCCATTGCGAGCCTAAGGAAGCTGCGCCTCCACGGGCCTCGATGATATCAACCAACGCTGTTGTTAATCCGAACTTTGTCTTTTCCCGTTCATCGCCTAGATACGCTTTTATATATGTAGGCGCAGTCGGCATCACGCTATAGAGCAATCCAAGAGCTCCTAAACTGGCTCCAACAAGACCCAGTACGTTATTTGGCTTCATGATGACCGATAAGATGCCAAGAAACGCAAGGGGCACACCCAGAGCGAATGCCAGCTTCTGCCCGTTATCCATGCGGTCCCATAGGCTTAAAAGTTTATGCTTCCAGCTCGGTTCAAACTGGGCCGTTTGAAGATGTGGAGGCAGATTTTGTTTAAAGCGATCATATAATCGTTGCAGCTCATCATAGGATAACGTTGTATTGCCTCCTAACAGTTTCCCAAGCAATTTAACATCCGTTACATTCTGTGATGCAAGCGTATCAGCTAATTTATATGTCAAATAGGCGCCCCAACGACTAGGATCGTTTGGTAGTTCTTGAGCCGATTCAAACTGTTGAATCTGCTGTTTGATCCAATCAAACTTCTTCTCGCTAAATGCGGTTGTAATCTCTTCAAGCGGTTTGCTGATATCGACAAACTGTTCGATAGGAATTGTAAATTGGTTTGGCACTTTTTCATTCGCATATTTAATATGTATCATCACTTTGACTCCGACTTACCCTGTTTCGGGAAGTTTATAATGAACCGGAGGAACGAACGGCTCTTCAACAAGCAGACGCAAACCACACCAATTCTTAAGTCCGTCTCCGTTCAAACGCGGACGAGTATACCATAGGTCGTTCATAAAGCCAGCCCATGATTGCAACGACTGATCAATCCATACCTGGCGTGCGTCCATAAACTTTAACAGCGCCAGAATCTCAGGGGTTTGTGGCTGCTTTTGAGCCCACACATGCAGAAGCTGCCGTTGTGCGTTAGCAAGGTCTGTAACAATCTTACCTAACTCGTCATAACCGGCGGCAAGTGTGCTTCTTAGGTCACGCACGTCCTCTGGGCCCATGCGAATCTCTAGATCCCCGAAGAATCTGTGACTGAGCTGTTTCTGCGAAAAAGTCGAAAAATTTCGTATATCTACGATCGTGTTATAAAGCTCATCGGTATCTTTCAGGTGTTTTAATAAGCGATAGCCTGACTCCATGCGCAGCCGGGACAGCTTCGGATTCACTTGCTGTTGGTATAAATCACTCAAAAGCAAACTCGGATCCATGAGTATGTGATCCACCGTTTTCGCATCCCACTTCATAAGGTCC
>CALDGA010000085.1 GCA_937942085.1 uncultured Flavobacteriales bacterium | reverse complement strand
AGAGGCGAAGGAGCAGATGATTCAGACCTTGAAGGACAAGGCGAAGCTCGATGCTCAGGCCTACATCCAAACGACCCTTGAAGAAGCCAAACTAACGGCCTCTCAAGAAGCGAAAAAGGTGGTGATCCAGAGCATTCAGCGCGTGGCTACAGAGAATGCAATCGAGAACGCGGTATCCGTATTCAACATTGAAAACGACGATATCAAAGGGAAAATCATCGGTCGTGAAGGGCGTAATATTCGCGCCATTGAGGCGGCTACGGGAGTGGAGATCATCGTGGATGATACCCCAGAAGCCATTTTGTTGAGCTGTTTCGATCCGGTGCGCCGCGAGGTAGCTCGTTTGTCTATGCACAAGCTCGTAAGCGACGGTCGTATTCACCCGGCACGTATTGAAGAGGTGGTGGCGAAAACCACTCGTCAAATCGAGGAAGAAATCATCCAAATCGGTAAGCGTACTGCTATTGATTTGGGTATTCACGGGTTGCACCCAGAACTCATCAAGACGGTGGGTCGTATGAAGTACCGCTCGTCTTATGGACAAAACTTGTTGCAGCACAGCCGCGAGGTGGCCAACCTTTGTGCCATCATGGCTTCAGAACTAGGGTTGAATCCTAAGCTCGCCAAGCGTGCTGGTCTCTTGCACGATATCGGTAAGGTGCCGCACGAAGAAACCGACCTGCCGCACGCGATCCTTGGGATGCAGTGGGCAGAGAAGTACGGTGAGAAGCCAGAGGTATGTAATGCCATTGGGGCGCACCACGACGAGATTGAAATGACTTCGTTGATTTCTCCTATAGTCCAAGTATGTGATGCCATCTCAGGTGCCCGTCCAGGTGCCCGTCGCATGGTGGCGGACAGTTACATCCAGCGTTTGAAAGATTTGGAGAACGTTGCCTACGACTTTGATGGAGTCACCAAGGCTTATGCTATTCAGGCAGGTCGAGAGCTTCGTGTAATGGTGGAGAGCGAGAAAGTGACCGATGCTATGGCAAGTCAGATCTCGTACGACATCTCTCAAAAGATCCAAAACGAAATGACCTACCCAGGTCAGGTAAAAGTTACCGTGATTCGCGAGTTGCGTTCTGTGAACGTGGCGAAGTAAGATTGCGAGTATATAAACAGGAAAACGCCCCGCTTGGGGCGTTTTTTTTGCCCTTATGCGTCCAATTCCACCGCCCAAGCCAACACCTTTTCAATCAACGACTTCACCGCGCTGGCCGGATCGTTATGAAAAGTACCTAGGTTACGATTAGCGAGCAAGGCAGAGAAGCTGTAGGCCTCATGGCCAAGGAGGTGTGCCAAGGCATAGATGCCGGCCGTCTCCATCTCAAAGTTGGTGATGTGATTGCCCGCAACGCTTTGGGTATATAGGCTGTCCATGGCTTTTGTGAATACGCTCGTGGAGCGAATGGTGCGGCCCTGTGGGGCGTAGAATCCTGGGAGGGTAGCGGTGATACCGGTTTGGACGTTGGGGATAGAAGATAATTGGTCCCCGCTAAACGTTGCCGGTATAAAATAGGGTGCGAACGGAGCCCCTTCAATGGCCACGGTTTGGAAGTCGTGTTTATAAAAAGGTAGTAGGCCGTCAAAACTTAGGGCGCCAGTGCTGCAAAGGTGGGTGCCTAAGGGTAGGTTTGGGTCAATGGCCCCTGAAGTACCTATGCGAATAATGGTCAATTTCCTGAACGATGGGCGGTCTTCTCGTGTTACAGGGTCGATGTTCACCGCAGCATCAAGCTCATTCATGACGATATCAATATTGTCCGTGCCCATACCGGTGGAGAGGACGAGGACTTCTTGACCCTTCAAGGTGCCGCGAACGATGTTGAATTCTCGGCGGATTTTGGTCCAATGGATTTGGTCGAAATGAGCAGTGATGCTGGAAACGCGGTCTGGATCACCTACAGTAAAAACGAGGTTGGGGATATCTTCACCACGAAGGCCGAGGTGGTACACACTGCCGTCGGGATTTAGAATGAGTTCAGACGCGGAATAGGACATCGTATAGTAAGTTTGTTCCCTCAAAAGTAAAGGAAGTGAAAGCAGAGATTATCACCATAGGCGATGAAATTTTAATTGGGCAGATCGTAGATACCAATAGTGCTTGGCTGGGACAAGTGCTCGGTGAGGAAGGTATTGAGGTCACGCGCATCAATAGTATTTCAGATACGCCCGAGGCGATCATTGGCGCTATTGAAGGTCTGTACCCTGAAACTAAACTCGTCCTGATGACAGGCGGGTTGGGGCCTACGAAAGATGATTTGACCAAGCAAACCTTGGCGCAATACTTCGGCAGTGAGATGGTTTTTCGCGAAGATGTGTGGGACCACATTGTAGAGCTATTCAAAGGTTTTGGCCGCACACCGGTGGAGCGCAACAAACAGCAAGCATTGGTCCCAGAGGTGTGTGAGGTGATCTTTAATCATAAGGGTACGGCGCCGGGGATGTTATTCCGCCACGAAGGCCGCCGCATCATTAGTATGCCGGGTGTGCCTTATGAGATGAAGCACATCGTACAGGATGGACTGCTTCCACTACTTCGAGATGAGATTGATTACCAAATCATTCACCATACCTTATTTGTGGTGGGTGTGCCGGAAAGTGTGTTGGCGGATCGCATTGAACCTTTGGAAGGGGAGTTTGCGCCCAGTATAAAATTGGCCTACCTGCCAAAACCAGGACTGGTACGTCTACGCCTGACCGCCCGCGGAAAGCGAAACGACGATTTGAAAAGCGACATCCAACGCGCCGTACAAACCTTGCGTAAAGCGGTGGGAGATGACCTGATGGACGGCTCGAACAAGGCCATTGAGGAATACTTGGGCGAGGTGTTGACCAAGCGTGGCCTCACCGTAGGAGCGGCAGAAAGCTGCACCGGTGGAGGTATAGGCGCTGCTCTAGTGAGTGTGGCGGGATCTTCCGCGTATTTCCAAGGAAGCATCGTGGCCTACAGCTACGATATTAAGGAAACCATGCTCGGTGTGGATCACAACACTATTGTGACCAAGGGAGCGGTGAGTGAAGAGGTCGTTAGGCAGATGGCGGAGGGCGCACGCGAAAGATTAAATGTAGATTTTGCTGTGGCAGTTAGCGGAATTGCCGGACCAGGGGGTGGAACGCCGGACAAACCGGTGGGCACAAGCTGGATTGCAATTGCGGGTCCAACCCGCACTATTGCTGAGAAATTCACCTTCGGCAAGGTTCGTGAACGCAACATTCAAAAAACTATTTTTGCAGCCCTTAATAACTTGCTTAAAGAAGTTGAAGATTACAGCGCTTAAATAGTTGGTCAATAATATTTATTGCCTTAATTTTGCAAACCATTTTGGTACAACCCATAAGATTATAAGATTATGTCACGTGTATGTGATTTGACAGGTAAGAAGGCAATGACCGGAAACCACGTATCTTTCTCGAATAAGAAGAACAAGCGTAAGTTCAACGCGAACTTGTTCACTAAGAAGTTCTACATCCCTGAGGAAGACCGTTGGGTAACGTTGAAAGTTGCTGCTTCGACTTTGAAAACGATCAATAAAAAAGGAATCGCTGCTGTGCTTAAAGAAGCTGAAGCAAAAGGATACGTTGTTAAATAAGAATAGGACATGGCCAAGAAAGGTAACCGCGTTCAAGTAATCCTAGAGTGTACAGAGCACAAAGACTCTGGTATGCCAGGTACTTCTCGTTACATTACAACTAAGAACAAGAAGAACACGCCAGATCGTATGGAGTTGAAGAAATACAACCCGATCTTGAAGCGTATGACTCTTCACAAAGAGATTAAATAAGATGGCAAAGAAAGTAGTAGCAACGCTTAAGTCAGCTGACTCTAAGCAGTACACCAAAGTAATCAACATGGTAAAGAACGCGAAAGGTTCGTACTCTTTTGAAGAGCGTGTTGTCGGTAAAGACGAAGCGAAAAGCTTTTTGAAATAAGATCCGTCTTAATTCACGATATTTGAACCACTCTAGTATTAGGGTGGTTTTTTTATTCTAAGCCTAGGCATTATGAGCTTCTTTAAGAAATTTTTTACCAGCGAAAAGAAAGAGACCCTCGACAAGGGGTTGGACAAAACGCGCACCTCAGTCTTTGAGAAGATTTCGCGTGCTGTAGCGGGTAAGAGCAAGCTTGACGATGATACGCTGGACGAGATTGAAGAGGCGCTGATTACTTCAGATGTCGGTTTAGATACCACTGTGAA
>CALDGA010000084.1 GCA_937942085.1 uncultured Flavobacteriales bacterium | reverse complement strand
GTATTTGCAGACGTTGCGGATGAATATCCAGATGCATTCTACAAAGTGAAGAACGAGTCTTGGACCATCGGATCATTGACACAACCGACCATCAGTGGTAACTACGAAAACACTAAGTGTAAAACAGAATAACATCGATCCAGCCTTCGAAACGGCGAAGGCGGAGGAATGCACATTGTCCATCCTGTATCAGCAGGATGGACTTTCTTTTTTGGTACGTCATCGAACCACCCGTCAGTTGTATATGGCTGGCTATATGCCTCGAGCAGATTGGAGCGACCAGCCCGTGCAAGACTTGATCGATTCCTTTCCTCAGCCGCTTGCTGAGGTGATCTATGGCGTGGAGGCCCCGCACAGCGTGCTCATACCACAAGTCATGACAGATCCGGAGGATCTGGATTGGACATCGGATATGTTGGGGCACAAAGCCAATTTCTCGGACGTCAACGAGTCTCTTGGGGTAGCAGTATTTGCCTATTTGCCGGAAGAAGATTTAACACTCAGCAGTACCACTTCATTGGTACGTCGTCACCATTGGGCCTTGCAATTGGACAGATTAGAGCCTACAGATGCCCCAACTATTTGGGCGCATGTGTACAACGACGCGGTACAGATCATGGCGAGCCGAAAGGGAAATTGGTCCCTAATCAATAGCTTTCCTTGCGCAAACGAAAGTGAGCTGATGTATCATTTGGGAAATTGTACGGAGCAGTTGGATTGGAATCGTGCAGATTGCACCATTGAGCTCAGCGGTTTGAGTGCACGGGCCTACAAGGAAGTCGTACAGCCGTATTTTGGAACGGTGCGTCTGTTTAAACCGGCGCAATGGTCGAAAATCAGTTCAGCTATGAAGGAATTTGATGCCTTGGCCTTCGCTACGCTATTGCGCTTATGAGAATAGTCAGCGGAAAATGGAAAGGCAAGCGCATTGTAGCGCCGAAGAACCTGCCGACGAGACCAACGACAGACTTCGCTAAGGAGGGGCTGTTCAACATCCTCAACAATAGGTTTTTCTTCGATGATTTGCGCATTTTGGATTTGTTTGCCGGCACCGGGAACATTGCCTATGAGTTCGCGTCGAGAGGGGCGGGAGAGATCACTTGTGTGGATCAGAACAAAGGCTGTGTGCGCTTTATAGGCGAGATGGCGGATAGTTTGGGCGCCAATATTCAACCGGTCCAATTAGATGCATGGCTCTTCGTCCAAAAGACCACCACGTCGTATGATATTGTCTTCTCAGACCCCCCATATGATTGGGACAAGCACGAAGCGCTCGCCGAGGCTTTGATTCAAAAAGGCTTTTTGAAAGAGGGTGGGGAAGCCATTATTGAACACAGCGCAGATACGGATTTGAGTCATCTGCCTGGATTTTTTGAGCACCGCAAGTACGGGCACGTTCACTTCAGTTTTTTCAGTCGTCCAGAGGATTTGGGTGTTTAATCTTGTGCGATTAGGAAATCGACCAATGCTCTAATCGCTCGGCCACGGTGGCTGATTGCATTTTTTGCAGTAGCATCCATTTGAGCGAAGCTGCTTTGATGCCCTTCCGGAACAAAGATGGGGTCATAACCAAATCCCTTGGCTCCCATGCGCTCGGTGGCAATGGTGCCGCGAACGATTCCTTCGAAGATTATATACTCCCCGTTCCAGTGAAGGGCGACTGCAGTGCGGAATTGGGCCCCGCGATTTGCTACTCCTTCCAGCTCATGTAAAACCTTGTCCATGTTGTCCTGCGGATCCTTGGCAGGTCCTGCATAACGTGCGCTATATACTCCGGGAGCTCCGTTTAATGCATCAATCTCTAAGCCAGTATCGTCTGAAAAACAGGGCAGCCCGTGGCGCTCCCATACGGTCTGTGCCTTGATGATGGCGTTCCCTTCAAGGGTAGTGGCATCTTCAATGATATCTTCATAGTCATTTAGATCATGGAGGCCGATGACATCGTATTTTGGTGCGAGCATCTCGCGGACTTCTTGTAATTTACCGGGGTTATGAGTTGCAAAAACGAGCTTCATATATTCGCACATTAGATGACCAAATTTACATCCATTATCCGTTGGCTGGGCCCCGTGCTCGCCCTTCTTATCAGCATCGCTGGTCAAGGGCAATCCCATTTTGTTTTATTGGGAATTGCGGCATGGATGCTGGTATGGTGGATTACGGAAACGGTACATCTAGGGGTCACGGCTTTGCTGCCATTGCTCCTTTTTCCCGTTTTGGGACTAGGGACGGCGAAGGAATTGGCAGGCTATTATGCACATCCGTTGGTCTACTTGTTCTTTGGAGGATTTGTGCTCGCCTTGGCCTTGGAGAAGTCCTCCCTGCATTACCGCATCGCCTTGTGGATCCTAAAGCGAACCGGTACGAAGGATACGGGGCTGATTGCTGGGTTTATGTTGGCCACGGGCTTTATGTCTATGTGGATTTCGAATACGGCCACAGCCATTATGATGTTGCCCATCGCCACAAGTGTGCTCGGAGTTTTGAACGAGGAAAAACAATCCAAGTTGTCCAGGCCGGTGCTGCTTAGTGTGGCTTGGGCCGCGAATATTGGCGGCATGGCCACGATCATCGGAACGCCGCCGAACATGATTTTTGCGGCATTTATGTCGGAACAATTGGACCGTCCCATCGGATTTATGGAATGGCTCCCAGTGGGGTTGACCGCCACTGTGGTCCTTGGGATTACCGCCTTTTGGATCATCACGCGAGGCCTGCCTAAGGACGTGTTGAACGACGAGGAAGAGCAGAATACCGCTCGATGGATAGCAGGTGAGTGGCATTCCTTGGGAGGATTAACGCCGGTTCAAAAGCGCGTGGCGGTGGTATTCACCTTCACCGCAACCTTGTGGATTTTACGTCCATACTTGGCGCAATGGATTCCGGTGATTCAATGGTCGGATACTGCCATTGCACTTGCCAGTGCAGTGATGTTGTTCGCCCTACGCGATGGAAACCAGGGCAACATATTGGATTGGGAGGATACCAAGAATTTGCCTTGGGGCATATTGATACTCTTCGGCGGAGGCTTGGCCCTTGCGGGGACCTTGCAAGGAAGTCAATGGTTTGAGCTGATGAGCACAGGATTAGAGAATTTGGGCCAATTACCTCAGTGGGTTTGGCTCCTCATCGTCGCCATCATAGGAGTATTCGCCACAGAGTTATTGAGCAATATGGCCTTGGTAAGTGCCCTTTTGCCACTGCTGCTCAGTCTAAGCCTAGCTATTGGTATACCGATGGATGCACTGAGCTTGCCCTTAGTTCTAGGAGCCAGTTGTGCATTTATGTTGCCCATGGCCACTCCGCCAAATGCTATTGTCTTCAGCACTGGGAAACTGACCA
>CALDGA010000083.1 GCA_937942085.1 uncultured Flavobacteriales bacterium | reverse complement strand
TTAACGCTATCGAGACCAAGGTTACCCCTGATATCACTCTTGTTACAGAGTATGGGGATGCCTTGGCTTGGGCGGCAGGTTTGCTTGCACCCCTTGATGACCTCGTTTTTCGGCTTGGCATAAGCGATTTCTGGCCGGAAGCCTTAGGAGTCATGGCCCTTCCCGATCCGACGACTGGTGAGTGGCACATCTGGGGCTTGCCCATCATCATGGAACCCTTTTATTGGCACATCCGTATCGATCTTCTTGAGAAGGCCGGGATTGAGATCCCTGAATATCCTACTTGGGAATGGCTACTCGACGCTGCCTACAAGGTGAATGATCCACCAAAAGTCTACGGGCTGGCAATCACGCTGGGTGGCGGGATGGACACCCCCACCATCCTCTACTACCTGGTCGCTCTTTATGGTGGTGGGTTTGTCACCGAGATATCCCCCAAAGGTGCAGACATATTCAATACGGAGCCAACCTGGCGGCTGTTTGAGGACCTCAAGAAGTGGTGGAAGGACGGAATCATTCCGCCGGACAGCATCTCTTGGGGAGACATCGACAATAACCTCGCGTTCATGGAAGGGCGCGCTTTTGCTATCCATAACCCGACCACTGTCCTGGCCACCATGATTAAGAACAACAGTCCTCTCGTGCCAGCTACTGGAGTTGTTAACATCCCACCTGTGGTTGAGGCCAAAGAATCTATTCTAGTTTTTAGGTCCACCCCAGAGCGTGAGGCCTTAGCTAAGGACCTTCTTTACTATATTCTTTCCAATAAAGAGCGCTTCCGGGTGGAGATCTGTGACAAGGCAGCGATGTATGGACTGCCGATCTTTAGAAGCCAAGGCAATATCGTCTCTCAGAAAATCAGAGCCAAGGAAGGGGTATACGCACGAGCTTTGCATGACCTGGTAGAACCGATAAGGCGTGGTGAATTCTATATGTGGTGCAATACGGTACCCTTCCCCTATGGCAAGGCTCACCCGGCTTGGGAAGCCATAATGGGTTCAGGGAGTGAATGGGCTCGGTTTTTGAACAAGCTACTCGTTCAGGATGCTGCCCCCAAAGCTGTAGCCGAGGAAATCGCGGCATGGATGAACTCCATTCTGGCCAAATGGGCAAAGTGATAAAGTTGCGGGGGCGGGTTTGCTTCCCCGCCCCCCTTTTTGTACTATCGTTTCTCAATAACCGATGAAGAAGACAGCGGAGCATTATTTATACGTTCTTCCAGCGGTGCTGATCGTTGGATTGGTTATCTTTTTCCCTCTCCTTTACACCTTTTACATGAGCTTTGGTGAGAAGATCCTGGGGCAAGAGATCAAAGTTTTCGGTCTGCAGAATTACAAACAGATCCTTGCTCAAGGAAGGTTCCTTCCCAGTCTTGCGAAGAGCCTTGTGTTCACCTTGACGGCGGTATTCACGAAATTGATTGTCGGACTATCACTGGCTTTGATTTTACATCGTTCTTTTCGGGGAAGAAATCTGTTTAGGGCTTATTTTTTTATCCCCTGGACTATACCCTGGTTCACAACGGGAATACTCTTCTTGTGGCTATTCCGGCTCACAGGGGGTATGAATACCATGTTGCAACGCGCAGGTCTCCCTATCGTGTTTTGGTTTGGGCCGAATCTAGCGTTGTTGTCGGGTATCATCGCGAATGTCTGGAAAGGGTTTCCGTTTTTTATGGTCAGCCTTCTTGCCGGGTTACAAACGATACCCAAGGAGCTCTACGAAGCTGCTCAGGTGGATGGGGCAAGCCCTTGGCAGCAATTCTTGTGGATTACGTTACCAAGTTTACGGAACGTGATCTTGATCGTGTGCACACTATCCTTTTTGTGGACGTTCGGCCTTTTTGAGCTTCTTTACATCATGACCGGGGGAGGTCCGGGTGATGCCTCGAAAGTGCTACCGCTACTTGTATACGAGACGGGCATAAGCAGGTATGAATTTGGTAACGGCGCAGCAATGGCCGTCTTAACGGTGCCGTTGATCCTGTTTCTGGTTGTGATCTTGAATCGTCTTATGCGAAGGGAAGCAGGATGAAGAGAGGTCAGTGGGTTTTGCGTGCTGTGGTTATTCTTCTTGTAAGTGTGTTCGTGGCTATCCCGCTTTATTGGGCAGCTGTGGCTACCTTTACCCCGTTAGGTGAGTTTGTTTACCGAAAACCTCTTTACCCCAGACCGTTTACGTTCGAAAACGTGATTGCTCTCTTCACAGGAGCATGGGGAGGTAGGGCCGGAGGACATTCCTTTTTGGTCCCGCTCAAAAATAGCGTTGTTGTAGCTTTCGGAAATACCCTGCTCAGTGTCAGCGTCGGCATCCTTGCCGGCTACGCTCTTGCATTACTGAACTTTAAAGGCAAAACAACGATCTCGAGTATTATTCTCTTCGCGTATGTTTTCCCGCCGTTTGTCATCATGATTGCTTTGCGGCTGTTGGCTACGTGGTTTGGGCTTAGGAATACTCTTTACGGTCTTATCCTCTTTCAAAGCGTGATTACCGTGCCCTATTGCACTTGGATGTTGCGATCCTATTTCTTGTCCTTCCCCAAAGATGTGGAGGAAGCGGCAATGATCGATGGTTG
>CALDGA010000082.1 GCA_937942085.1 uncultured Flavobacteriales bacterium | reverse complement strand
ACCTACAGCCCAGAAGATGAGGGCAGTTTATATTGGAACGACCAGGATTTAGGTATTGACTGGGGCATTAGTGATCCGAAACTCAGCGCCAAGGATACGGAAGGACCGTCATTCAAAGACTTTGAAACGCCATTCAATTATGAGGGGTAAATGGTATTATGCAATCATCGGTGCCGCTGTGGGCATGATGGTCATTCTTATATTCCCTAATGCCGTGAACGATGCACCCCACCCTGTGGAAGTGCGTCCAAGTACGGTCAAGCCCTTTGCCGTTCCTAACCAATTGTTTTTTGCCAACGAACCGCTCCCATTGGACAGATTAGACGTCCAAGAAAAATTGGACCGAGAAGTACTCGTGAACAGCTATTGGCAGAGCAATAACCTCTTGATGCTCAAGCGTGCCGTGAAGTACTTCCCTATCATTGAGCCCATTCTCGAGAAAAATGGCATCCCCGATGATTTTAAATACCTGGCTCTCATAGAAAGCGGACTGCAAAATGTGGTGAGCCCTGCAGGTGCCGCTGGGTATTGGCAGATCATGAAAACTACGGGCAGAGAAAATGGCCTCGTTGTGGATCAGAATATTGACGAGCGCTATCACATTGTTAAATCCACAGAAGTGGCCTGTGCTTATTTGAACGAAGCATACGAGCTATTTGGGAATTGGACCCTCGCAGCCGCCTCCTACAACATGGGAATGACCGGAACCGAGCGCCGATTGGAAGAGCAGCAAGTGGATAATTATTACGACCTGCTGTTAAATTCAGAAACAGCCCGCTATGTCTATCGCATTGCCGCGGTAAAACACATTCACGAGAACCTTACTGCCTTCGGATATGTTTTCCATGAAGACCAGGGTTATAGACTTCCAGCGATGGATACCATCGCAGTGGAAGGACCGGTAGAAAGTTGGATTCAATGGGCTATAGAGCACGGCGCCACCTACCAAACCTTGCGTGAGTATAATCCATGGATCCGCGATGATCATTGGACCTATAACGCATCAGGGCAAACCATCACCCTCTGGTTACCGAAGAAATAATGAGTGAGAATATTGAGGTATACGGTGCGCGATCTCACAACTTGCGCAATATAGACGTGGAAATTCCACGCAATGCCCTCGTGGTCATTACCGGCCTTAGTGGGTCAGGCAAAAGCTCGCTCGCCTTCAATACCATCTACGCCGAAGGACAGCGTCGATATATGGAGACGTTCAGTGCCTATGCACGTCAGTTTCTTGGAAACATGGAACGTCCAGACGTCGATAAAATTGAAGGGCTTTCCCCGGTCATTGCCATTGAGCAAAAAACCACATCTAGAAACCCTCGTTCGACCGTAGGTACGGTCACGGAACTCAGTGATTTCTTGCGTCTATTGTACGCACGCACCTCGACCGCTTATTCCTACAAGACTGGCGAAGCCATGATCAGCTATACGGACGCACAGATTGTCGAGTTGATCTCTGAGCGTTTTGTAGGCAAACGAGTGGCCGTTCTAGCGCCAGTGGTACGAGCCAGAAAGGGGCATTACCGCGAACTCTTTGAGCAGATCGTTCGCATGGGGTTCATCAGGGCCCGAGTAGATGGAGAGGTCGTAGAAGTAAGTAGCGGATACAGACTAGACCGTTATAAAACACATGATATTGAGATCGTCGTAGACCGTATTCGTGTAGCTGCTACCGCAGAGTCCCGCATCGCACAGAGCGTGGAAACTGCGATGGCACATGGCAAGGGCACTATTGCAGTATTGGATTTAGACAGCAATGAATTGGCCTATTTCTCTAGGCAATTGATGTGTCCTACGACCGGTATCGCCTATCAAGAACCTGAGCCCAACACCTTCTCGTTCAACAGTCCAAAAGGCGCCTGTCCACGATGTGACGGATTAGGGACTACAAAGGAGGTAAATCTCAGCAAGCTTATTCCAGATCCGGCCGTTTCCATCCGCAAAGGTGGCATTACCCCTATCGGGGAGTACAAGAAGAATTGGATGTTTAACCAGTTGGAGATCATCGCGCTCAAGCACGGATTCTCTTTAGACGACGCCATTTCAAAAATCCCCGAGGCCGCCATGGAGATCATCATGAACGGCTCGAACGAGGTCATGACGGTGGAACACAAAGCCATTGGGGTGACCAAAGAATACAAGCTGAATTTTGAAGGCATTACAAATTTCATTGAGAATCAGAGCCGGGAAAGTAAGAGTCGCTCCATACAGCGTTGGGCAGATGATTATATGGACGATGTGACCTGCAGCAGTTGTGGTGGGGCAAGATTGCGAAAGGAGAGCTTGCACTTCAAAATAGGCGGAAAAAGCATCGCTGATATTAGTACGCAAAGCCTCACTGCCTTTGGACAGTGGGTGGATGCCCTAGAAAGTACCTACAGCGCTAAGGAATGGATCATTGCCGAGGAGATCGTTAAAGAACTTAAGGCACGAAGCCAATTCCTATTGGACGTAGGCCTAGGCTACCTCAACCTCAACCGAAGCGCACGAAGCCTAAGTGGTGGAGAGGCGCAGCGTATTCGTCTAGCTACTCAGATTGGATCACAACTCGTCAACGTATTATACATCCTAGATGAGCCTTCAATTGGGCTGCATCAGCGCGATAATGCAAGGTTGATTCAATCGCTTCAACAACTTCGTGATATTGGCAATAGTGTACTGGTGGTCGAACACGATAAGGACATGATTGAAACGGCAGACCACATTTTAGATATTGGTCCAAAAGCAGGATTGCACGGCGGCGCCATCGTAGCGCAAGGGAAACTTAAAGACATTCAGGCTTCCAATAGCCTCACGGCCCAATACCTCAATGGAAAGAAATCCATTCCCGTGCCCGCCGAAAGACGCAAGTCTACAGGGAGCATTCAATTGTTTGGGGCCAATGGGAATAACCTACAAAATGTAGACCTTGAAATTCCCCTAGGCGTATTGACCTGTGTTACAGGAGTCAGTGGTAGTGGAAAATCTACCTTGATCAACGGCACGCTCTACCCTATTTTAAACGCTGCCATTTTCCGAGCACTGAATAAACCTCAGCCGTACGAGCGCATTGAGGGCATTGAGCACATAGATAAGATTATCGATATAGATCAAAGCCCCATTGGCCGTACACCGCGCTCCAACCCCGCTACCTACACCGGTGTTTGGTCGGAGATTAGACAGTTGTTTGCAGGGCTGCCGGAGAGTAAGGTCCGGGGCTATAAGCCGGGACGCTTCTCTTTTAACGTCAAGGGCGGTCGCTGTGAGACCTGTGAAGGGGCCGGTTTGAGAACCATCGAAATGAATTTCCTCCCCGACGTGTATGTGCATTGCGAGACTTGTCAAGGAAAACGCTTCAATCGTGAAACCTTGGAGGTGCGCTATAAGGGTAAAAGTATTTCGGATGTGTTGGACATGAGTATTGAAGATGCCTTAGCATTCTTCGAACATGTGCCAAAAATTCATCAGAAATTAAGCACACTCGTAGATGTTGGTCTGGGATATATCAGATTAGGCCAGCCTAGTACTACGCTTAGTGGTGGAGAGGCGCAGCGCGTAAAATTGGCCACAGAGCTTAGTAAGAAAGATACTGGGAATACGTTATACATCTTGGATGAGCCCACGACTGGGCTGCACTTTGAAGATGTACGCGTGCTGATGGAAGTCATACAGCGTTTGGTAAGCCAAGGCAATAGCATCATCATTATCGAGCACAATATGGACGTGATCAAGCAAGCGGATCATATTGTGGACCTAGGACCGGAGGGCGGCTCTGGAGGAGGTCGAATCGTGGCAACGGGTACTCCGGAAAAAGTAGCGCAACATCCTGAAAGTATTACAGGCCAATTTCTTAAATTAGAATTGGAACTATAACCTAAATCAGATCTTATGAACCACCAACCGCGCAAGTCCTGGACAGAAATCCAGAGCCATAATAGCTGGGGATTGTTCAAAGTCATGGCAGAGTTCGTCCACGGCTACGAAAACCTCAGCCGTATTGGACCCAGTGTCAGTATCTTTGGTAGCGCCCGCACAGATCAAACCGAACCCCAATACCTTCAAGCAGCAGAAGACATTGCTTTTAAACTTGCCCAGCGTGGCTTTGGGGTGATAACTGGAGGCGGTCCTGGTATTATGGAGGCCGCAAACCGCGGTGCCCAAAAGGGCAAAGGACCTTCGGTCGGTTTGAACATCGATCTGCCCTTCGAACAGAGCTCCAACCCCCACATTGACAACGACAAGAACCTCAACTTTGATTATTTCTTCGCACGTAAGGTCATGTTCATCAAATACAGCCAAGCCTTTGTGGTCATGCCAGGCGGATTTGGCACCTTGGATGAATTATTCGAAGCCGTCACCTTGATTCAAACTGGGAAAATCGACCGATTCCCCGTGATCCTCGTTGGCAAAGACTTCTGGGCCGGACTTAAGGATTGGGTTGAAAATACGTTAAAGGTAACGGGTAAGATTTCGCCCAATGACACAGACCTACTCCACCTAGTAGATACACCAGAGGAAGTGCTCACCATCATTGAAGATTTCTACCGCGAGAAGGGATACACGACCAATTTCTAAGGCAACAAGAGCAATGGGAAACGACGGAATCCGTAATTCCCGTCCAAAGCAAGAATGTAGTGACCGTGCGGCAGTTGTGGCAATTCCACACTGCTGCCCATGGTTTTACCTTCATAGACCTTCACACCAGCGGTGTTGTATAAGGCAAACGTTGCATCCTCCACCCCATTTAATGTGAATTGTCCTTGGCTAGGATTCGGCTGAATCACAATAGGTGCCTCGGCTTCTTCGCCTAAGCCGACATTGTTGACGTTGAGCAAAGCCACTCTGACCGTATCGAAAATCCCTCCTACCCATTGGTATTGCTGGCGATGCGTCACAAATCCAGGCATGCTCACTATCAAGCTATCTTGAACCTGCAACGGCGTACCAATTTCGGCCAGGCCGTCAATGTTGCTCTCCACGACTTTCCCTAGCTTATCAAAGGAAATGTTGACATTGCTCATCGGTGCTTTGGTGATGCTATCGTACACCACAACGTGCACTCTTGAAGCCTCCACATAGGTGGGCTCTAAAACCCACAAGCCTTCTTCAATGTCGGAACAAATGATCAGGTCAGATTCGAAATAAGGATAAGCACCCCAATTCCCATAAAAACCACCACCCGAGAAATTTGGAGAAGTATCAAAGTACCCCACTTCCACAAGCAGCTCTGGATATTTTGCATCTACAATCTGAACGCCTGAAGTATAATAAGAGGTAACCACCCATTGACCACGCACATGGGCATTGTGCGGAATGACTCCCGTATCCAGAGAGGATTGAATGCGATCAAGCTCCGTGATGTTATTCAAATCACTTACATCATAGGCACTCAAAAAGGCTCCTCCCACCTCATCCGTACAGAACAGGGTGTTGTTATCGTCTGAAATCCAAGTATTGTGTGTGAATGAGTTTGGTGTACCGTGCGTCGCCAAAGTCATTGCAGAATCCTTTTGGGTCACGTCTACCACCACAAATTTTCCGGTGTAGACTGCGGAACCCCAAAGTGTATCTCCACGCACCATTCCGTCGTGGAAATAGTAATCATCATAAATGCCGACCACTGTTGGGTTCCAAGGATCGCTGTTCAAATCCAAAATCAATGCACCACCATTGCCAATGTTCGCACCAAATAAATAGCAATAGCCGTTCTCATCAATATACAGGTTGTGCGCTGTCTTGAGCGTATCCCACACACCTGCAGGATATTCTACGGCATAGTTGATGTTTTTGTAGGTAGGCACTGGGTTATCCACGCTGTCCATGTCGATTATGAGCAGCCCATGCTCCGGAATTTGGTTCCAAGCATAAGGGCTATCATGGGTTACGTAAGCATAATGGCCCCACGTTTTCAAATCACGCCAAATGCTATATGGGCCTTGAACAAACTGCTTTTTCACGGGCGCCGTCGCCACACTGATGTCCACAATACTTACTCCGGCTGTGGTTCCCACCAAGGCATACTCCGTACCGCTGGCCGAATCTGTATATCCCCAGATATCATTATTGTCGTTCAAGTAGGTCAAATGACTCTTTTGAACCATGTTAAAACTCTGTTGGGCACTAGCGCCGATACAGGTCAGGAGACTTAGGCTTAGGAGTAGGTGTTTCATGTTAAAAATCTAAAGTGATCTGTGGCGCTTCATCGTCCGCACTATAAGAACCCTTGTTTTGCTTTGGAGGTTCAGTTTTTGGGACCGATTCTTTTATTTCCGCTTTCTGCTCGGCCTCTGCAGTGGACTCCTGCAGCTCTGTCGATGGCTCGGCCTTCTGAACTTCTGCCTCTGGTTCCTCGACACTAGGTCCCGCAGGGGCGATATCCGGAAGCTCCTCTACAGCCACTTCTGGCTCATCAAGGGGCTCCAAGCCTACAATCTTGTTTAAGGTATCGGTAGTCAGCTGGTTTCCTTTTGCCTTGATGCCTTTGACCGAAATGAATTCGCTCAACAACACCTCCTCTGGATCTTTCTCGGCACCTTTTTGTTTGCGGTACACCATCTCAATCCTCGGCAAGGACGCATTGCTTAGATACACCAACTCACTTTTCGCATGTGCGGTGATGATATTTTCTTCTTTATCTCCACCTTCCCATAGGAATCGTTTGACAAAGTAGCGGCTCTTCTCACCGTCAAAGTACACTGCACTCAACGGGCGATCCACCTCTAATTTTTCCAAGTAGATCATATCCGGATCGAAGTGCAAGGTCAGCTCTGGCACCACCACCTTTAATGCACCATTTTTCTCTGCAATAAGGATGCGGTCCTCCCCTTTAAAGGAGCCAATTAACCTGCCTCGCTCATCGCTGTTCAAACGCTGCACCGTATCGTCGAACCACACTTTGCGTGCTTCCAGTGTACTCTCTCCGCGCTCCTTGAGCTCCACGCGCTTCACAGGGAATTTCGTAGCGATATTTCCTTTAGAACCGCGTCCCTTCACCGCGATTTCCGCGAAGTCGAGATCGAATTTGAGCTTTTTAAGCTTGGCCAATTGCCTCAAGAGCACCGTCACAACCTCAGCTTCCCCGTTCGGGTTTGCCGTGAAGTACAGCAGCTTTGAGCCCTTATTACCCTGTGTTATATCGTATTCGCGGTCTCGAGTAATACTAGTGACGCTAAAGCGCTTGACGTAGCTCACCTTCGAGGTTCCATCAAAGTATATGGCATTATAGACCGTACGATCGTCGCCCTTCTTCCACACCGCTACATACTCAATGTCTTTTCCAAAGAAGGCTTTATCCTTCACCTTACTCACACTGAACTTACCGTCACTTCGGATGACGATGATATCATCGATGTCCGAACAATCGCATACGTATTCGTCGCGCTTCATGCCGTATCCTACGAATCCTTCTTCGCGGTTCACATACAACTTCTGGTTGCGGATGACTACTTTCGCAGCTTCCACGCTATCGAAGGTGGCGATCTCAGTTTTGCGCTCTCGGCCTTTTCCAAATTTCTTCTTGAGATCTTTGAAATAGTTGATGGCAAACTCGGTCAAGTGTGCCAAATCATGCTTCACTGCATCAATCTTGCCTTCAAGCTCCAAAATCTTATCATTGGCCTTGTCGCTATCGAACTTAGAGATGCGCTTGATCTTGATTTCAGTCAATCGAACGATATCCTCGTCCCTTACCTCACGCATTAGGTGCTTGATGTGAGGAGTAAGCCCTTTGCGGATGAACTCGATGACTTGTTCCCAAGTCTCGGCCTCTTCAATATCGCGGTAGATCTTATGCTCAATGAAAATACGTTCGAGCGAAGCGAAGTGCCATTGCTCTTGTAGTTCCGAAAGTTGAATTTCTAATTCCGCCTTGAGCACTTCACGAGTGGCCATGGTGCTGCGCCTCATAACTTCTCGAACGCCAACAAAAAGTGGTGCATCCTCATAGATGCTACATGCCAAAGGCGCAATGCTTACCTCACAGTTAGTGAAGGCGTACAAGGCATCGATCGTTTTATCGGGACTGATGCCTGGCGGCAAGTGCACCAAAATCTCCACGTTTTCCGCTGTGTTGTCCTCGATCTTTTTGATTTTGATCTTGCCCTTATCGTTGGCCTTCAAAATGCTGTCAATCAAACTCTGCGTCGTTGTGCTGTACGGAATCTCCGTGATGACTAGGGTATTCTTGTCGAGTTGTGAAATGCGCGCGCGTACTCGGACCCTAGAACCGCGCTCTCCATCATTGTAGTTGGAGAAATCTGCAATACCTCCTGTCGGAAAATCTGGAAATAGTTTAAAACTCTTCTCCTGCAATACCTTGATGGACGCATCGATGAGCTCGAGGAAGTTGTGAGGCAATATCTTCGTACTCAAACCCACAGCAATCCCTTCCACCCCCATCGCTAGGAGCATAGGGAACTTCATGGGCAAATGCAACGGCTCGTTCGCACGACCGTCATAAGACAATTGCCATTCCGTGACTTTCGGGCTGTACGCCACGTGGAGTGCAAACTTGGTCAGACGTGCCTCGATATAACGAGGGGCCGCCGCACCATCACCGGTTAAAATATTTCCCCAGTTCCCTTGACAGTCAATCAACAGGTCCTTTTGCCCCATCTGCACCAAGGCGTCCCCGATGGAGGCATCCCCGTGCGGGTGGAAGCGCATGGTCTGGCCAATAATGTTGGCCACCTTGTGGAAACGACCATCATCCATCTCCTTCATGGAATGAAGCAATCGACGCTGCACCGGCTTCAAACCATCGTTCAAGGCGGGAACGGCGCGCTCCAAAATCACATAGGAGGCGTAATCAAGAAAATAATCTTCATACATCCCGCTAACCCTAGTAATGCGGGTGCCCTCTTCTTCTTGGGCAGCATCAGGGGCCAATTCAGGATCGAAATCTTCGGGGCTTTGAATGTCGTCACTCATCAGTTCAGCAATTCCTCTTCAAGGTTTTTCTCTACGCGCAGGTTATCAATGATGAACTCCTGGCGTTTCGGGGTATTTTTCCCCATGTAGAACTCCAACAAATCGTCGGACGTATAATCTTTACTAATCATCACAGGCTCTAAGCGGATGTCCTCACCGATGAAGTATTTGAACTCATCTGGGGAAATTTCACCCAATCCCTTAAAGCGCGTGATCTCAGGGCGCGGTCCTAAATCTGAAATGGCCGTATTCTTCTCCTCCGGCGTATAACAGTAACGCGTTTCCTTTTTGTTTCTCACACGGAACAACGGCGTTTGAAGGATATACAGGTGCCCTTCTCGGACCAATTCTGGGAAGAACTGCAAGAAGAACGTGATGAGGAGCAGACGAATGTGCATCCCATCGACATCCGCATCCGTGGCAATCACCACATTGTTGTATCTCAAATCATCCAACCCGTCCTCGATGTTCAAGGCCGCCTGCAGCAAGTTGAATTCCTCGTTTTCATAGACCACTTTCTTACTCAAGCCATAGCTATTCAGAGGCTTCCCTTTCAGTGAGAACACCGCCTGTGTATTTACGTCGCGGCTCTTTGTGATCGAACCCGATGCACTATCTCCCTCGGTAATGAACAAGGTAGTTTCCAAGCGACGGTCCTCTTTTTTAGGCTTCGCATCATTCAAGTGGGCACGACAATCACGCAATTTCTTGTTGTGGAGCGAAGCTTTTTTAGCACGTTCTCGGGCCAATTTTCTAATGCCCTGTAAATCTTTGCGCTCGCGTTCCGCTCGCTGAATTTTCTTGAGGATGATCTCAGCTACCTGCGGATTGCGGTGGAGGTAATTATCCAATTGCTCTTTGAGGAAATTCCCCACAAAAGTTCTCACATGAACCTCTCCTGGAGCCATCTCCAAAGAGCCCAACTTTGTTTTCGTTTGCGACTCAAAAACCGGTTCGATCACCTTGATCGAAATGGCTGCAATGACACAAGCGCGAATATCTGCCGCATCAAAGTTCTTGTTGTAGAAGTCGCGCATGACGTTCACGATACCCTCTCGGAGCGCATTCTGATGCGTACCCCCTTGCGTAGTGTGCTGTCCGTTCACGAAGCTGTAGTATTGCTCGCCTTGCATACGTTCGTTGTGCGTCAAAGCAATCTCAATATCCTCCCCTTTCAGGTGAATGATATCGTGCAAGGTATTCCCGTCTAGGTTGTCCTGGAGCAAGTCTTTCAACCCGTTTTCAGAATAGAATTTCTCGCCGTTCAAATAAAGGGTCAGTCCTGGATTTAGGTAGGCGTAATTCCACAACATCTTCTCCACATACTCGATCATGAAGCGGTAGTTGTGGAAGATGTCCGGATCTGGACGGAAGGTTATTTTGGTCCCTTTGCGTTGGTTGCTTTCCTCGATGGCATCATCTTCGGTGAGCTTCCCGTATTCAAACTTGGCACGTTTGGTTTTGCCGTCGCGATAGGCTTGCACTGTAAATTCTGTACTCAAGGCATTCACCGCCTTGGCACCTACCCCATTCAGACCGACGGATTTCTTGAAGGCCTTGCTGTCGTATTTCGCACCGGTGTTGATCTTAGACACCACATCCACCACCTTACCGAGAGGAATCCCACGACCGTAGTCGCGCACAATGACCTGACCGTCTTGGATTTTTACTTCGATGGTCTTTCCAGCCCCCATGACGAATTCGTCAATGGAGTTGTCCAGGACCTCTTTGAGCAGGATGTAAATCCCATCATCGGGACTCTTTCCATCGCCCAATTTTCCAATGTACATCCCCGGGCGCAGACGGATGTGCTCGTCCCACTCTAACGACCGGATATTATCCTCGGTATATTGTGCCTCTTGTGCCATAAAATTTCTTGGAATTCAAAGAACCCAATTTAACAAGAGGTGCCCGATTTTACGCGGTGTACAGGGCGAATCTATGCACAGGTTTTACACATTGAAACGGAAGTGCATCACATCGCCATCATGAACGATGTATTCCTTCCCTTCCACCCGCATCTTACCTGCCTCTTTTACAGCGCTTTCGCTGCCTAATTGGTCGTAATCTGAATAGCTGATTACCTCAGCACGAATGAATCCTTTTTCGAAATCGCTGTGAATAACTCCTGCCGCCTGTGGCGCAGTCATGCCTTTCTTGATAGTCCAAGCGCGAACTTCCTTCACACCAGCGGTAAAATAGGTCTGTAAATTGAGCAATTCATATGCCGCACGAATGACGCGATTCACACCGGCATCTTCTAGGCCCAATTCCTCCAAGAACATCTGCTTCTCCTCGTACGTTTCGAGTTCGGCGATATCAGATTCAGTGCTCACGGCAATGTGAATACATCCTGCACCCTCTTCCGCTGCCATAGCTTGTACTGCTTCGACGTGGGCATTTCCCGTTTTCGCAGAACTCTCGTCTACATTACACAAGTACAACACCGGCTTATCGGTCAGGAGTTGCATTTCTTTCAACAACAATGTTTCACGGTCGTTTCTTTCGAAGCCGCGAACGTTGCGTCCTTCCTCTACATATTTGACCAAACGCTCCAAAGACTCTACATTCAATTTTGCCTCTTTTTCGCCGCTTTTGGACATTTTTTTGGCTTTTTCGAGTCGTTTTTCGATCGTTTCGAGGTCTTTTAGCTGTAATTCCGTATCGATGGTCTCCTTATCACGGATGGGATTTACACTGCCGTCGACGTGGGTAACGTTGTCGTTTTCGAAACATCTAAGCACATGGATAATGGCATTTGTTTCACGGATGTTCCCCAAGAATTGGTTCCCTAATCCTTCCCCTTTCGAAGCACCGCGAACCAGACCCGCGATATCCACGATTTCTACGTTGGCAGGTTGTACGCGTTCTGGGTTGACCAATTCTGATAAGCGCTCCAAACGCACATCCGGTACCGTGACCTGACCCACATTGGGTTCGATGGTACAAAACGGATAGTTTGCCGCCTGCGCTTTTGCGCTAGACAAACAGTTGAATAAAGTACTCTTACCTACATTCGGTAAACCGACAATGCCACATTTCATAATTCGAGGATTAAGGGCGCAAAGATAGTCCGATTCTTTGTTAGCAACGTGTGTATATGTGGTCAATCAAAAAAATTACCTCACGGGCAACATACCTTATTTTTGAACGTATAAGAAATAACACTTTTCACATGTCAGCACAAGACCTACAAGCCGTGGTATCACAAGTCCGCAGAGATATCGTTCGAATGGTTCACGCCGTAAATTCTGGACACCCTGGAGGCTCTCTTGGATGTACCGAATTCCTCGTCGCTCTGTACTTCGAACAGATGAACCACAATGCCAAATCCTTTTCAATGGACGGCGTGGGTGAAGATTTATTCTTCCTATCCAACGGACACATTTCGCCAGTGATCTACAGTGTGTTGGCACGCGCTGGATACTTCCCTGTGGAAGAATTGGCCACCTTTAGAAAAATCAATACTCGCCTACAAGGACACCCGACTACACACGATAACCTCCCTGGGATTCGCATTGCTTCGGGTTCACTAGGACAAGGTATGAGTGTAGCTATCGGTGCTGCCGAGGCGAAAAAACTCAACAAGGACAATAGCATCGTGTACACCCTCCACGGCGACGGTGAGTTGCAAGAAGGTCAGATTTGGGAAGCGGCGATGTATGCCTCTGCCAAGAAAGTAGATAACCTGATCTGTACAGTGGATGTAAACGAAAAGCAAATCGACGGTTCTACCGACGAGGTATTGGCTATGGGTTCACTGCGCGCAAAATTCGAAGCATTCGGATGGCACGTACTATCGATCGAACAAGGCAATGATTTGAATGCCATTCTTGCCACATTGGCGGAAGCGAAAGCTGCCACAGGCCAGGGCAAACCGATCTGTATCCTGATGCACACAGAAATGGGCAACGGGGTGGACTTCATGATGGGCACCCACAAATGGCATGGTGTAGCGCCAAACGACGAACAATTGGCCAGTGCACTTGCTCAAAACGCTGAAACCCTAGGCGATTACTAAATGCTGCATCGCTTCGCCGCCATACTAATCTTCTTTTGCGCTTCGGCTCAACTTTGGTCACAGACCAAGCCCGAAGCCGAACCAGAACCGTTGACGAGAATTCTATTCGTATTCGACGGCTCACAGAGTATGTATGGCCGTTGGGAAAGCGGAACAAAAATTCACGTCGCGCAACGATTGATGGGCCAAATGCTGGATTCCTTGCAAGGCATTCAGAGTGAGGCAAATTTCCAATTAGCCTTACGCGTCTACGGCCACCAAAAGCCAGTGCCGCCTCAAGATTGTTCTGATACCAAACTCGAAGTCTCCTTCGGCACCGGGAACATTTATAAAATCAAACGCGTGCTTCGCGCCATCAATCCTATGGGAACCACCCCTATTGCAGGATCTTTGATGAAAGCTGCCGATGATTTCCCGCCCTGTGCCAACTGCCGCAACATCATCATCCTCATCACCGACGGTGTAGAAGCCTGTGATGGCGATCCTTGTATCGTTAGCCAACGCCTGCAAAAGCAAGGCATAATCCTGAAGCCCTTCGTGATCGGCATCGGAATGGACGAAAACTTTAAGGAGAGCTTCGAATGTGTCGGCACCTACTTCGATGCCGCCGACGAAAACACCTTCAAGAACGTATTAGGCGTGGTCATATCACAGGCATTGGACAACACCACGGCCCAAATCAACCTGCTCGACATCAATGGCAAACCGACCGAGACGAACGTGCCGATCATTCTCTACGATCACACCTCTCAAAAGGTGAAGAAGAGTTTCGTGCATACCTTGAACTACAAAGGACAGCCGGACACCTTAGTGCTGGACCCCCTAGTGGTGTATGATATGGAGGTGCATACTGTACCGCCAGTTCGTGTGGACAGCATCACGATCTACCCGGGCACTCACACCCACATCGGCGCCTCCACTCCGCAAGGTCAGCTCGACTTGCGCGCGAACACTCGTCAGAATACAAGCATTTCGTGCATCATCAAGCCGCACGGAAAAAATGAAATCTTGCATGTACAGGAGTTTGGGACTACACAACGCTACATCAGCGGCACCTATGATTTGGAAATCCTAACCCTTCCACGCATTATTCAAAGCGGCGTTGATATAGATGCCAGTGCGACCACCACCATCGCCATACCTCCACCCGGGATGGTGACCCTGCAAACAGGGACCAGCGGCTACGGTTCGATTTTCGTGCAACGCGAAGATGGATACCAATGGGTGACCGACCTCAGCGAGAGCAGTGAACGCCAAGTGTTCCAGCTACAACCGGGGCAATATCTTGTCGTGTTCCGCAGCAAATTCGCCCAGGAAACCGGCTACAGCAAAACGAAAGAATTTAGAGTCAGCTCAGGCTCTTCAACTATTGTGAAAATCAACTAAGAATGAAAAAGTACACCAACACAGGCAACAAGGACACGCGTTCGGGATTCGGCGCTGGATTGCAAGAATTGGGCAATGAGAACGAAAATGTGGTGGCACTGTGTGCCGACCTCACCGGTTCCTTGAAAATGAATGCCTTCGCAGATGAGCACCCGGAAAGATTCTTCCAGGTAGGTATTGCCGAAGCCAATATGATGGGAATTGCCGCAGGTATGACCATCGGCGGGAAGATTCCATTTACCGGGACCTTCGCAAACTTCTCTACAGGCCGCGTGTACGACCAAATCCGTCAAAGTATTGCATATTCCGGCAAGAATGTAAAGATCTGTGCTTCGCACGCAGGACTTACTCTTGGGGAAGACGGTGCCACGCACCAAATCTTGGAAGATATTGGCTTGATGAAAATGTTGCCGCACATGGTCGTGATCAATCCTTGTGATTACAACCAAACTAAGGCCGCTACCAAAGCCATTGCGGCGTATGAGGGACCTGTGTACTTGCGTTTCGGACGCCCTTCTGTGGCAAACTTCACCCCTGCCGATGGGGCTGGATTCACCATCGGGAAAGCGGATGTATTGACTGAAGGATCTGATGTAACGATCGTTGCGACGGGTCATTTGGTATGGGAAGCTATTCAAGCGGCTGAAGCACTCGAAGCTCAAGGCATCAGCGCAGAAGTCATCAACATGCACACCATTAAACCACTTGATGAGGCGGCTATTCTGGCTTCAGTGGGCAAGACCGGCTGTGTCGTGACCGCAGAAGAGCACAACCGCCATGGCGGCTTGGGCGAGAGTGTTGCGCAGGTGTTGACGACCAACCATCCTACGCCACAAGAGTTCGTTGCGGTGAACGATAGCTTTGGAGAAAGCGGTAAGCCTGCACAACTCATGGAGAAGTACGGTCTGAACGCCGCAGCTATTGAGGCGGCAGCCAAAAAAGTAATGGGCCGTAAATAATCGATTAAACCTTTTGTACCTTCTTATCATCTAAGGAATGATGGAGGCACAGAAAGACATTCAAAGCCTCCTGTTGCGCCAGCAATGGGAGGCTTCTTTTTATCAAATTGTAGAGCAGTTCAGCGAACGGCTCTATCAATGCGCTTTCGGTATTCTGGGAAATCACGACGATGCCAACGACGCAGTGCAGGAAGCCTTCATCAGTATTTGGAAAAACCTCCACAAATTTGAGGGCAAGAGTGCTATTTTCTCTTGGTGTTATGCCATTGTGCGCAACCAAAGTTTGTCGGAACTGCGCAAACGAGGGAATAGGTACATGGAAGATGTGGAGGCGCAAGTAGACTTGAAAGATGGGACGGAGCTGCGTTGGACGGCGGAAGAGATCGAGGACCAATTGGTCCATGCCCTCTCCCTACTTCCAGACAAACAGCGCATGGTCTTTGAACTGCGCTATTATCAGGACATGCCGTACGATGCGATGGCCGAACTCACCCAAACATCCGTAGGTGCTTTGAAAGCGAGTTACCATCATGCCAAGGAAAAAATTGGCACCCAATTAACCCAAGCATTAAACCTTCCGTAAACTTTTACATCTAACTACTAATGAAAACAACGCCAAAACATACGATGCCACCCGGCTACCATG
>CALDGA010000081.1 GCA_937942085.1 uncultured Flavobacteriales bacterium | reverse complement strand
GCTGAGCTTATGGCTTTGAATTGTGGTAAGGTTGGCCGCCTCTTCAAGCTTACCGGTAGATACGTTGGGTTCCTCACTGTTGTGCGCTATCTTTTCTCAATGCCATATATGCAGCTTGAGGGCTTCACCAGGGCTTTGAATGGGCTTATCCCTAAGCTTCCATCAGCAGACTACTCATGGATTAGGAGGCGTATATTAGCGCTAAACCTATCTCCATACGACTCGCCGATGGGCTCCAGCGAACCAACCCTCATAGCTGTTGACTCAAACGACAGGAAGAAGCGCTACATCAAGATCTACTTCGTAAAAAACATGGAGAGCATAGAGAGGGAGCCAGCGGCCAAAGCATACATATACAACATGCTGATAAATCTATAAGGCAACAGGCAAAAAGAAAATCATAAAACCGGAGAAGAGACTTAAACAATAAAGAATTAAACCACAAAGCAAAAATTGTAATAATTTCATCACTTTATATGCGTTTTTGTAAGCACATTGATGTCGTGACCGAATGCCACGATAGTTTTTAGAATTTATAGTGCATGAAAAAAGTAAAATGAAAAGTGGTAAGTATGCGGATTTGGTGGATTTAGATAGAATGTTGTGCCGCTACGAGTATTCTAACAGGTCCTATTAATCCCGATTCCAGAAGTGGATCATCTTTATCATAGTGTTTCCACGTTGTGAATACCACTCGTCTGCTTTGTGGCTTAGGCTTGCCCTCAACAAACCATTCCGGCAACTTTCTAATTGCATTAGCGAATCTTCTAAACTCTCCCGGCGCTCCACCATACTCATACTCTGGCGGTTGCTGCTCATCACCTATTAAGCGGTTAACCCAAGTGTTTGTAACCTTAACTTCCAACTCATTCTCTCCCGACTTAACGGCTTCGGTTACATCCACCCTGTATGGTGGCCTCCAAAGTATGCCCAACTCTTTACCATTTAACCGAACTTCGGCTACATTTTCAACTTGACCTAGATCCAAATATACCCTTTTGCCACCAGTCTTCATGCTTACTGGCAGTGTAAATTTAGCTTGATACATCGCTGTTCCGGAGAAGTATTTCACATTTTCATCTGGATGCTTATGTAACGATATTAGTTCTGTGAGAGTTATCTCTGGCGGCGCGCCTGAATCTAATGGGAATATCACACGCCAAGGACCCTTAACCTCTATGATCTCATCTACCTCTGGTACGTCGAATGTCACAGTTTTACCTTCGCTGTCGCGGAGGCTATACGTGCCACTCTTCCAAATCAGAAGCTCAGCTCTCCCATTACCAATAACCTCAACAGCAGGCAGTTCATCCGGCTTGGGCGGGCCATCCTCGACCATCTTTATAATACGAGTCTCACTTAAAACTTCAGCGAACACCTCTAACTTGCCCACATCTCCAATAGTATATGCTGGTTGAGTCACAGCTGCATCATTAAGGTATGGCTCTCCAACACCAGGATGGATAACCTTGCTTGATTTCCTACCAACGCAGACAAGTTTACCATTCACATACAGTAGTGGAATACCATTCCTGTAAACTAGCGTAATATGAGTCCAACCCTCAAGAGACATTGGAGCAACTAAAACCGGCTCCGGATCACCTCGGCTTCGTTCAAAAACCGCTATGCCATTTCTTCCCGCCACTAACCCGCATACTGCATGCCCCTCTCCATAAATGAGTTCACCTTGCGGAGGGTAGAAAATCCAGCTTGCGCCGCCGACAGGTATTGAAGCGTTAACCTCAGGTTTAACCCAGACGCTAACCGTGAAATTATCTGTTATATTCGGATATAGCCCTGGTTTGGCTGCTGGGAAGGGTTTTGTTCCCATCACTACTTCGCTATCTTTTTCTATAGATGTGAATCTAGGCGTGGAAGCTGGCGAACGGAAGACGACGAAGACTGAGCCGCATGGGCCTAAACTCAATGGCATACGAACGCGCCCATCCTCTAAGATTTCATAAATCGGCATAGGAGTTATTTCACCAGTCTCAGGGTTCCAGATTTCAGGCTGTTTGCTATGGACGCGGAAGGTGCAAACTATAACCTCACGCCTTCTCCTGCGGTTGGCAACAAAGTAAATGTCTACTCCATCATCGGTACGCCTATGAATATAGTTTATTAGCGCATCCGTTGAGCCGCTACTACACTCAAAATCAGGCTTTACGCCCAGCCTATCCAAGACCTCCTGCAGCGACGTACTCCAGAACACTCTCCCCTTACCGAAATCTCGCTCCTTAACAGTTTTTCCATCTAAGTCGCCCCATAACTCATCGATAATACATTTGACTTCCCCGTCACTTTGGTAATCAGCTAAACTCGGCGAACCCTTAGGCTTGGAACAAACAACCAAGCACATTCCCTGCTCAACCATATCGCGAATCTTGCGAAGCAATCTGAGAGTTATCTTCTCTTGTTCACCTAAAACTAGAACTTCATAGCTTGCTCCCTCCGGTGTAACTATTTTCCCGTCTTTAACACTCAGGTGCGTCACGATTGCCTCTCCATTCACAAAATCATAGTCATAGCCTTTTGGAAGCAATGGGTTCAATTGGCTCTCATGCGGCACTCCCAGAGGGGCACTTTCACCCACAAAATACAATACGTCTGCGATGAATTTACCCTGTTGTAGCATATACTGGCAGCGTGTTAAATACTTGATCCAAGCTCTACCCTGATCCCACCAAGTAGCATTACGATTAAAGTTGATTCCCCACGGCCCCATAGTCATGCCTGGTTTAACAGTGGGATGTGGTTGATGAGCATAGGTGTGGAAAATTATCTGGTTTAACCCGCGCGTAAACATAAAGTCCCCGAGGCTCTTCATCAAATATGGATGCTCCTGCCATGCAGATACTGAGGGGTCTCCTGTAAAGGACTCTGCGCCCACAATGGGCTTTCCATAAATATGTGCAATAGAAGCTGCCAGCTTTATTGTCCGCTCATGCGCATCGTCGCGTGATGCCCAGAATTCACCCATCGGAACGTCTACACGTGAGCCTATCTGTATCTCATCAAAAGGCCCGCCAGCGTAAGGCTCTGCATAAGATTTCATACCATGTTTGTGGCATAATTCTGTGAAACCACCATAATAGTAATCCGCCATTAGATCCGCTTGCACCCTACGAACATCCCAGAGGAAGCGCTCAGATACCTCCGCACCTCCAACTACCCTTCCAGTCATGGCTGGCAAGTATTTATAAAGGTTATACCCTCGTCGACGTTGAAACTCCTCCGGAAACTTGGGCGTCCAATTCTGGAATCCAACTTCATAACTATCTATTAAAGCTCCGGTTAACCCCCTCTTAGGCGACTCTAGTGAAGGAAGCAGCTTACCGAAGAAACTATAAAAGTGATGCTCCATAGCTTCAAAGCTGTACTTGTCGCATTCAAGGCCTTCACCACCCTCAGGAGCAGGGTGATTCATAGTGCCCATCGTAGTATAACCTATCCGCAGAATAGTCCATTCTCCAGAAGGCGCATCCCAGATTAAGCATCCATTCTCATTCATATACTCTGTTACATCAATAACAGAATCTGGATCAATAGCGGAGCCAGATGGATCCTCAACAGTTTCCCTGAAGGGTGGCACTACGCCACCTGGTGGGAGAAAACGTGGACCAGTGAAGTTAGCTTTAATCGGCCAGTCCGCTATGCGAGCAGTACAGAAAAGCCTAACCTCAAGTATTCGGAATGCTTTTTGGGAGATTAGACGGAAATACTTCGCTTTCACAGCATGAAAGTTTGCTGTTAAAGGCGTACTAATTTTCCGGCCAAAGGAAACCATTGTGCTGATATCGCAAATTTTCCGGAAGTTAACACCATTATCTGACGCTTCAAGCGATACTGTAAGCGATGCCCAGAACGGTCTAATGCCAAACGGGGCAAATGTAACCGCAATGGATCGCGCTTCGAACGGTTCAGCGAACTCCAGCTGTAGATAAGCCAATTGATTGGGACCTGATGGTTGAATTTCAACCCCTGTTTCGGGATTGCCGTCTGTTATTAAGTCTATATTTACTGGTCCGCTGCTTGATACTGCTTTGCTAACCAAATTTTTGAAAGGCTGCCTTTCTCCTGGAAGCGATGGAAACGCCAGAACGCAAATATCCTTATAGTAGCCCATGTTAGCGTATGGTCTCGGCAAGACAACCTCAACGCGACCTCCACCAGTAATATACGCCTCACTCCAAACCAGCATCTTCATCGAGTGCTCCGGCGTAATCCATGGTCCTCCGCTCGAAGACCAACCTGGACAATTATGCATAACAAACTCCAGCCCTAGCCGCTCAGACTCTTTCACTGCATGAAATAGCAAGCGCATATGCTCGTCACTCCCATAATCAATAGGACCCTTAGGAATACCAGCACCAACCTGAAACATCTGGAAACCAATAACGCCAACACGACTCATAGCCTCAAGATCAAGTGATATTCCAACATCGCTAATGTTACCATTCATCCAATGCCACCAAGTCTTAACACTGGCGCCTCTAGGAGGAAACCGAAAGCCACTGGGCAATGAGCATTCTACCATAAAATATCCCTTTTAGTATTTTATAAGAAATATCTTATAAAACTTTTATGTACCCTTAAATAACATGCCAGGTGCTGTTTACTTTTGAACTCATCTCAAAACTATTTAAGTCTTTTTTGACTATTTTTTGGTATGGAGTTTCTTGAGCTTTCTGATGGTGAGTGGGAGTTCATTAGTCCTTTGCTTCCTCCTAAGGCTAGGGTTGGTAGGCTCTGGGGCTGATGATGGGAGGATAATAAACGGCATTCTGTACGTCTTGACTACTG
>CALDGA010000080.1 GCA_937942085.1 uncultured Flavobacteriales bacterium | reverse complement strand
AGAGCGTAAGATCCCTGTCGCAACGGTAATAGGTGGCGGATACGGTCTTGATCGTACCGAATTGATAAATCGACACATGTTGGTGTTTGAAGCCGTGGCGAATCTATATTGAAAACTCGGGTTGCAGCTTCATTGGCATAGCAAAAATTCGATATTCCGCAAATTCCCCTAGATAATGGATTAATCTGTCGCAACGCACGTTTTGATGTGAGCCAATTTGTATGCCTTTGACAACTCTTAACCTCAGTTTTTTTGAGACAAAAAACTGCGTGCGGCATCGATTGTAATATCACCACTATCGATCATTTTGCGAACAACACTGTCAATTTTGTCACCCATCGCTCCTGCTTGTAAAGCAATATTCTTTGCATGCAGTTTCATATGGCCACGCTGAATGCCTTCTGTCGATAACGCTCTTAACGCAGCTAAGTTTTGTGCCAAGCCAACTGACGCAATCACTTCGGCCAATTCTGTCGCACTAGTGACACCCATTAATTTAATGGCGGCTTTTGCTGCAGGATGTGTCTTGGTCGCACCTCCAACCAAACCGATAGCCATCGGCATACAAATTTGACCATGCAAGTTTCCATTTGTTTTGCGTCTCCACGTGGTCAGCGACGTATAGCGTCCATCTTTTGCAGCATAAGCGTGCGCTCCAGCCTCAACTGCACGCCAATCATTGCCTGTTGCAACGACTATCGGATCAATTCCATTCATAATTCCCTTATTGTGGGTAGCTGCTCTGTAAGGATCTACTTCGGCAAATACAGATGCTTCTTCGATGCCCTTAAACACTTCGTCTCCTGTCAGGCCGTCCATCTCTAAGGCATAAGGCTCAATTTCAACGCTCGCACGTACAAGGCGCCGGTCGGCCAAATTGGATAAAATACGAAGTTTCACATATCCTGAAGTCAATTTTTCAATCAGTGGCGAAATGTGTTCCGCCATCGTGTTCACCGTGTTCGCCCCCATCGCATCGCGGACATCAACCAATATATGTAGGATCAACATCGAACCAACATGAGTGTTGGGAAACTCATGAATTTCCAAATCTTGGCAGCCACCGCCAAGCGCTAACAATGTGCGGTCTTTTTCATTCGCCAGCTCAATGATTTCTTGTTTATGCTTATGTATCGCAGTGCGGGCTTGATCTAAATCATCAATGCCCAAGATTTGAATTTGACCTCGCATAATCGGCGCATCGGCATTCGCAATGAAACCACCACAACTCCGAGCTAGCTTCGCCATGTAGGATGCGGCGGCAACCACTGATGGCTCTTCTACACACATTGGCACCAAATACTCTTTACCGTTCACTAAAAAATTTGTGGCAACACCAAGGGGAAGTTCAAATGTTCCAATTACATTTTCTATCATGCCATCAGCTAACTCTAATGAAAGAGCATTACCCATTAAATTAGCTGTCATACTCTCATCAGAAAATTGGTGTGTAATGCGTTGCAAACGCACCTTAGGAGATGCGCTTTTTAAATTATAAAACTCAGATTTGATGTTTCTCATTTATTAGAACCCACACAGCTTTCAAAATCTAACGAATATAACGCTGAACGTAATCAGCGCCCAAACCGACAGCTTCATAATGACGTTTACACATGTCTATCTTTGTAAACACATCTTCATACCCAAGTGTTTCACCCATTGGGTCAACGTAAATCATAACACCATTCACCTGAAAAAAAGTAATCATTTCGTCAACGCCTTCAGGCACAACCAAAGTATGTGTTTCACCCGGTGGTTCAAAGACATAGCTGCCTTCTGTCGCCACCCAATCATGCTCTAGATAGTGCCATTTTCCTTTAATTACCCAGCCATGCACAGGTTGTGCATGGCGATGACGCGACAGTACACCAGCCTGCTTCACCTTCAGTAAATTCATCCAATAGCCTTGTGATCGGTTTAAACACAGCGGACGGAACCATACATTTTTTGCCTGCGGGACCCACTCGCGTTCATCAAGCGCAGCCGCGTCAGGGACAACAATTTCCTCTAGAGCCTCTGTTGGAAATGGAAATTGATATGGTGTCAGACTATCATCTTGTGACATGGGTATCTCCACGAATTGGGGTTTGCCATTCTTCGCCATGTTGTAGGGCGCGAAACCGGTGCAAAGCGATATCTTTTTTCGTCAGACTTTGCCTCAATCGCACTTTTGGCTCGTCCATTGGCTCTGTTGTTAATTTGAAAGTTCCCCAATGAATGGCAACAGCATATTTTGCTCCAAGATCAACAAAGGTTTGCACGGCCTCTTCCGGGTTCATGTGCGCAGCTTTCATAAAATCACGCGGTTCATAGGCACCAATTGGAATGGCTGCTAATGTTGGACCACCTAATCTTTTGGATGTTTCTTTAAAGTCGTCTGAATATCCACTATCCCCTGCGAAATAGAAAGAAAAATCGCTCCATTTCACCATCCATCCCGCCCAAAGAGATTTATTTCGATCAAAGAATGAACGTTTTGACCAGTGTTGAACCGGTGTCGGTTGTATTTCCATACCGTCCAATATGACCGCCTGCCACCAGTCTAATTCTGTTACGTCTTTTGCACCCCATCCTCTTAGCGTTTTGGCAAGCCCAAGGGGGACGAAAAACTTGATTGACGGTTGATAGGCAATCAAATCCACGATGCTTGTACGGTCTAGATGGTCATAGTGGTTGTGACTGATCAGAACGACATCAACGACAGGTAAATCGGATATTTCAAATGGAGTTGGGGTAACTCTCTTGGGTCCAGCAAAACCAACTGGTGATGCGCGGCCTGAAAAATGCGGATCTGTCAAAATCGTAACACCATTGTGGTTCAACAATATACTTGACTGGCCAATCCATATCACACTTTCGGAAAATGCGGATAGAGTGGCCTGATCAGAGTAAGTAACGGGAAATCCCTGTCTCTCTGATTGATCGTTTGCACGATTAGAAAACTCTCTCACCATCTTAAACAGATCTGCGACAGTCTTATCACTAGGATCACCTGCAGGATGCTGAAACCGTTTTTTTTGTACATTAAAATTGGGAGAGTTTGCGTAGTCCATTTTATCGACGCATCCTGACAAGAAAAAGCATAGAATGATTGTAAGTAAGCGATACATCGCAGTTTATCCACATTGATACCAATGAACTTGGATTGATCGAGAATTATTCAATAACTAATTTTTAGGGGTACAACAAATTTAATCGCTACGGATAAAATGCGTAATGCCCATTTTAAGAACAACCAGAATTTGTTCAACAGCATGAGATTTTTTTCCTACCACGCTGGTTAATATCCAGTCATTTCCAAATACCCCCGCCCTTGATGCGAACCTGTGGCAAAAACGGGGCCTTCCCAATACGGAAATAAGGTTGATTGCCAACTGTCATCGTTCAGGGCTTTCGTTGTGATATCCAAACTTTGTGATGGCAATTCCAATCGCCAATCCACAGGGACCATTCGATCCACAACATTTGTCCATCGCAGCGGCGTGATGCGCAAGTCATTCGACGGCGATACATTCCCATCTGCAGTTATCCAACTTGCATATGAAAATGATTGTCCATTCGCATCGCGAAGTCCGAAACCCATCAGGCGGTCACCACTGTCAAAATGTAACGAAAACCAATCCCATCCAAGTTGATCCGCATCAAGTGGCTGAGAGGACCATTCACGATCAAGCCATCCCAATCCGGAAACCTCAACATCCCCACTGGGCAAATTTAATGTTCCACGAACCTGGTAAAAAGGCTGAGAATAATAATGGCTTGCCTGTCCACTGTTTGATTTCACTGAATATCCATTGTCGCCATGAAAAATCATTGGTCCATTTGCATTCAGATCAAGAGTATAGGACGCATTTGGCAAAGTTGCGGTTAATTCCAAAGTGTCAAGTGGATCGCCTACCCCCGCCTTACTTACCATACCCCAATCATCAATCCAGGCAGCAAAAGGTTCGGTGGTAACGCCCGCTTGCCCTATTCCTCCGCGTGCAAGTCTTTCGCCTGTAAAGTGCTCAGCAGGCGTGGTAATGCCCGCATTCCCCATCCAAACTTGCGAAGTTCCATCGGGATCCAAGGATGTTCGGAACAACGTCCATTGTACACCATAATTCTGACCATCATCATCATTAAGAATGGCTGTTAAATACCACCATTCAATGCGATAATCAGGATGCGCACCGTGATCATCAGGGAATGTGAACACTTTATCGGGTTTAGGCAACGCATAGCCATCGACCGATTGACCCAAGCCTGCAAATCCCTGCGCAACCACAGAACTTGTACATATCACAAACCACAAAGTTAGGAAAAAAGCCTTAACGTTCATTTGCGAATACCTTTAGCAATTCAGACGGTGGCAGCTTGATCAACTTTCGAATAGGCATCGCCGCGGCAAGGGTCGCCCCTACTAGAGCCCAGATAAATAACTGAGCCCAGTCCCAAGGGAATAATTCCATGGGCAATCGCCATCCAAAAGCCCGAACATTGACAATAGCAAGCAAAATCCAAGCAAGCCCAAGCCCAATCGGGATCGCCAATACCGCGGTCAAAGCCGCAAGAAGTAATGACCGGCTCATTTCAATCACCGAAATACTTTTACGGGTAAACCCAAGCGCCCATACCGGGGCCACTTGCGGCAAACGCATTCCAACCACCGTAGTCAGCGATGCCCACAATGCAAACCCAGCAACGCCTAAGGTCAAAACGTTCAACGCGTTGGTGATCAAAAATGTTTGCTCGAACACTTGCATCGAAAAGGCCTTGACCTCTTGTTGATTAATTGTGTTGTCACGTGGCAATCCAAATTCGGCAACAATCTTGTCGCGTAGGTATGATGGATTATCTGCATTTAGGGCGAACCGTAATGGCGTAATATCTGGGTAGCGTTTTTCAAATATCTCATAATTTATGAACGCTTGCCCTGCAGGATTACCATAATCAGAATACACGCCGACGATTTCAAATTGAAAATCTGCGGCAAGTTTCAACGTGTTCCCTGTCCACAATTGTTCCCTGCGGGCAAACTGTTCATTCACCAGAATTCCATCGCCTTGTGCCACTCGGTCCCAGACATCAGGTACAGATTCCAGCAACGGCCAATGCGCGCGATAAATTTCGTGATCCTTTATCCCAAAAACCTGTCCTGGCGATCCCGCCAAGCGCACGTCGGCGGATACGATTGGTAAGATGCTTTCTACGTCGGCGCTCACAAATTCTTGGAAAGCAACCGCTTCTGCTGAAGTACGGGTTGTGATGTAGAGATCAGAGGCCAAGCGTTGATCAAGCCACCCTGTGAAAGTAGAACGAAATGAGCCGACCATTGTGGACACGCCAACATTTGCGGCAAGAGCCAGCATAAGTGCCATTAAAGCAAGCGACATAGGTTGAATTTGCTGTCGCGTATCTGCCCATATCCACTGCGAAATGACGCCTCGGGAACTGCGCGACAAGAGCGATACAATCGACATCAAGGCCAGTGGTACCAAGAGAGCCGCCCCTAACAGCATTGCGGCCAGACAGGCAAAGCCTGCGATCAAACTTTCCCCAAAAATACCAAGCAAGAGCGACAAAAGTATGAGGAACGATCCAACGATTGCCTGCAACCGTGCAGTAATTGCACCTGCAACCAACCACGCACGTGGCATAGCAGGTGCCAATATGGACAACCTAGACATTTGCCAAAGGTTGCCAGAAACCGCGACGGCAGCGCCAAAGTAGGCCATTCCAAAACCAATCAACCACCAAAAAGGATTAAGGCTTAGGCTTCCTGATACCGAAGCACCGTAAAGACCCGACAGCGTTGCGGCCACACCTGGTAACAATGCTGCTGCCATAATGTATCCTAACACCACACCTAACCCACCGCCAAGAGTTGCAAGTACCAGGGCTTCTGACGCAAGCAAATACATCAAGCTGCACCGTGAAAGCCCTAATGCGCGCAGCGTTCGGAAAAGAACCCGACGCTGTTCAAAAGCAAGCCCAATTGCGGAATAAACGATAAATAAACCCACGGCGAAAGATAACAATCCAAATGCTGTCAAATTAAGATGAAAGCTATCAGTAAGCCTTGCCATATCTGAGCGCTGTGCAGGCTCCGTGATTATATACTCAGCGTTCACATCGACTAGCGGCAAACGCCGTTCTGGTTGAACGCCAAGAACAAGTATGGATGACAAGGTGTCCCTCTTTAAAAGTGACATTGCGATTGTGACATCCGTTAATATCTGATCTGGTGGAACAGTCTCCAATATACGCACGGGCGGTACGTTTTCTGGCAACAGGTCCGCCGTATCAGGGTGAGCAAATATCATCCCCGGAGACGACAAAAATTTACTTAGATCTCCGTCACCGCTTAAATCTGGAAATGTGGTGTTTATTGGTGCGGTAAATGGGTCAAACCCCACCACCTCAATACCAGTCCCCCTTAAAGTTCCCTGCACAAGTGGGGAAACCAACCACCCTGCCCTACGCAGCACAACAAAATCTTTGATTCTGAGTGGTGCATCATTTCGTGTGATGTGCGAAAATTGGGTTTGCCCTAACGTGGTCGCCGCCCGATCATAGCTTGCTCGTGCTTCGGCATTAATCGCTTGAACCCCCGTCCATAACCCCGTGGCCAGCGCTAATCCAATTATGACTACGACCAACTGCAATCGGTGGCGTGCCCAATACGACCAAAGTGCATGTGCGCCGGCACTAATCACGCAATTATGCCTGCTTGCAAATTAACCTGATGATCCAATCTTTTGGCGAGACGCAGTGAATGCGTAACCATCAAAAGGCCTGCTCCGGATTCTTGAACCAGTTCCAATAGTAGGTTCATCACAACATCTGCTGTTGCCTCATCCAAGTTTCCCGTCGGCTCATCGGCCAATACCAACGCCGGGCGCGCCGCGAGGGTGCGTCCAATCGCTACGCGTTGTTGTTGTCCTCCCGAAAGTTGTTCAGGAAATCGATCCAAGAGTGATCCAAGACC
This sequence comes from uncultured Flavobacteriales bacterium, assembly GCA_937942085.1. Taxonomy (GTDB): domain Bacteria; phylum Bacteroidota; class Bacteroidia; order Flavobacteriales; family Schleiferiaceae; genus UBA10364. Next base: position 306 of record CALDGA010000080.1, on the reverse strand, counting down.
CAAATAATGTACTAGATGCTCGGTCCACAACTTGTCCTCAGATCCCGACAGCCGTGCATGGAACGAAAGGTTCGCTGCAACGTTTAATGACGGGATAAGGTTAAATTGCTGAAACACAACACCAACGGTTCCGCGTCGCAGCGCCGCACGCTGTGGGTCATCTAGTTTTGCAATATCCTGGCCCAAGATTTCAATTCGACCCTCATCCGGAACATCAAGGCCACCAATCAGATACAAAAGCGTTGATTTACCAGAGCCACTCTCGCCCGTAAGGGCGAGGCTTTTTCCTGAACTCAGCTCTAGTGA
>CALDGA010000079.1 GCA_937942085.1 uncultured Flavobacteriales bacterium | reverse complement strand
TTTATGATGATGCATTTGATTTTCACTGGGGTCGAAAGCACCTTCAAAAGCGCATTGGCGAAAGCCGTTGGCGAAGCACTCTCCCGCGAGGTTTGCGGGGAATTTGCCCGGGAGTATTTGGACGAATTGGACCCTAAACCTTCTATGAATCCATTTCCCGAGGAGCACTTCGAGGCCATAGCACAGGGCCAATTACTTGCTCAGGAAAAAAACGGTTATTACCAAGAGGGACAACAGATTTTTGATACCGACGGCCTAACACTTGCCATTTGGGGTATGGATAAATTTGGCATTTCAGATGCTCAATGGCTGGCACCTGGCGGACCTTCCTTTTATCTACTGTGCGCCCCAACCAATACCTATACCGAAGAGGAATACCGCGTGGACGGCCACCGTCGCGAGGAGTTGCACCAAAAGTTTGTGGATTTGTTGGAGGAATTAGGCAGGCCTTACCTCATTTTGCAAGAGCCCGTTTTCGAGGACCGATTATATGAGGCCCTCCGTATTATCAAAGGACTAGAAGATTAAACAATCCTATTCAATTCTTCATTAATCTGCTGACGGACTTTGTTCCATTTGTCAAAGGCAGTCATGTAGTAGTCGACATCAACGTTCGCTGCATTGAATTGGACCTTGAGCTCATTCAACTTGCGCTCCACCCATATCGATTTAAATCGCAGCACGGTTTCTTGTACCAAATCCTTGATCGTATTGCGCTCTAACGGCAAGTGAATATCCTTACGCTTCCAATCACTCAATACATAGGGCTCCGTCAAAGCCTTTGTGGCTACTTCGACTACCTCCGGATCCTCCTGCATGATCCACCAAGCACTATCAGGGACATGACCTGCCTCAAGTTCGGATTTGACTAAATCATACATTCGTTGGAAAATGGGCGTTTCAAAAGGAATATTATCCTTCTCAATATTTTCTACCGCCCATTCCGTGATGCTAATAGGTACGACTTCCTCGGGATCTAGATCTTCTTCTAGCATATCCTCTACGCCGCGGGCAACTATAAGATGGATGACTTTTTCCTCTTGGTGGTGACCAAAAGGAGTAGATACCTTTTCAGTGGAAGGCAAGACCTCCATTGGAGTTTCGTCCGCTTGTTTGCGTCTTGCTTGACGGTTTTGCGCATCCAGTAATCGGGCCAATTCTTCATGAAGGGCACGCGGATCAATATCCAAGATCTTCGCAGCTTCCTTGATGAATACTTCCTGCCCAATGGCATCCGGTACTTTAGAAATACTGCCCACCACATCGCGAACCATCTCTGCACGCTTCAACGGGTCATTGCCCACCTCTTCGAGCAATACGCTCGTCTTGTACGAGATGAAATCCTTACGCTGTTGAGCTAAGAATTGTTCCAATTCCTCATTGCTGTGCTTTTGGGCGAAGCTATCCGGATCCTCGCCATCAGGGAAAGGCACCACACGAACGTTGATCCCGGCTTCCAGCATCATGTCCAATCCTCGGAAACTCGCACGAATCCCAGCCGCATCACCGTCGTACAATAACGTAATGTTTGACGAATAGCGCTTTAACATGATGATCTGCCCTTCGGTCAAAGATGTTCCAGAACTCGATACCACATTGTGTACCCCATTTTGATGGAAGCTCAGCACATCTGTGTACCCTTCCACCAAGAAGGCTTCGTCTTTCTTGACGATTTCTTGCTTGGCCTGGTACAATCCGTACAGCACCTTACTCTTGTGGTAGATCGGATTCTCAGGAGAATTAAGGTATTTCGCCGCCTTTACATTATTCTTGAGAATACGACCGCCAAACCCAAGGACACGCCCAGAAATACTGTGAATAGGAAACATCACACGTCCGCGGAATCTATCATACCAACCGCGGTCGCCATTCATGGAAATCCCACTATCCTCAAGTGCCTTCTCGTTGTACTTAGATTCAATTGCGTATTGTGCAAAGGCGTCCGCCTTCTCTGGACTATAGCCCAGCTGAAACTTAGCAATAGTCTCATCCGAAAACCCGCGCTCCTTAAAATAACTCAAGCCAACCGCGCGACCTTCATCGCTATGGTGCAACTGTTCTTGAAACCATTTGTTGGCAACCTCCGAAATAAGATACACCGCTTCACGGTGATTGCCCGCTTCAATTTCCTCGGCCGTTTGAGGACGCTCTTCGGGCACCTCAATATTGTATTTATTGGCCAACCATCGAAGCGCCTCAGGATAAGTCATCTGTTCCAATTCCATGAGGAACGTTACCACCGAACCGCCCTTACCCGAGCTAAAATCTTTGAAGATTTGCTTGACAGGGCTTACCATGAAACTCGGGGTCTTCTCGTTATTAAACGGACTCAAACCCTTCAGGTTACTCCCAGATTTCTTCAACTGAACGAACTCTCCGATCACCTCCTCAATACGAGCGGTCGAAAAGATCTGTTCAATAGTTTCTTGTGGGATTCTGGCCATAGCATTGCAAGATACATTCTCTGCACAAAAAAGCCACCCTTTTGGGGTGGCCAAGCAAGCTGATTAAAAGGTTACTTATTTCTGTAAATGTACATTTAATTGTGGGAAAGGTATACTGATGCCTCGATCGGTAAAAATCTTATAGACGTCGGTATTCATATCGTAATACACCGACCAGAAGTTTTCAGTATTCACCCATGCGCGCACAATAATGTTTACACTAGAATCTGCTAATGCCGCAAGCTCTACTAGCGGGGCAGGTTCAGCATGCACACGCTCGTCTTTTTCTAATAGATCGTGTATAATCTGTTTTGCCTCGTCTAAATCTGAGCCATAATCAATACCAAAGGTCCATTCTTGTCTACGCGTCGGCTGTGCACTGTAGTTGATCAAACTTCCATTACTCAATCCGCCGTTTGGAATGACCACTTGTTTATTATCTGGGGTAGTCAATACCGTTACAAAGATTTGTATGCTCTGAACGGTACCAGAATAGCCTTGGGCCTCTATAAAATCACCCACTTTAAAGGGCTTAAACATTAGAATCATCGCACCCCCTGCAAAATTCTGCAAAGTTCCACTCAAGGCCATACCAATAGCCAATCCTGCAGAGGCAAGAACAGCGACTATAGAAGTCGTGGCGACGCCCAGCTGATTGATGGTAGCTATGATGACCATGGCTTGTAGACCAATCTTCACTAAGGATTGCAAGAAGGTGGTCAAAGATGGATCTACTTGACGTAGTTGAAGTGCTTTGTTCAGCGCACGCATCATCAATTTAACCACACGCATTCCGATCCAAAAAATCAGCAGCGCAAAGACTACATGCTTGGCCCAGACCAAAATATTGTTCTGGATGGTCTCCATGGGTATTCCTAAAATCTCTTCCATGATTATTTTTTTCTTTGAGCGGTATAATCAAGAACGAGTGCCAAAGCATCGCGTTCTTCGGTTTGAGGAAAGTTAAAGAGAATCTCTTTGGCTTGATCGATGTGCTCGAGCATTTTACCACGAGCGTACTCTAGGCCACCTGATTGTCTTACAAAGTCCACCACTTCTTGCACTTTCTTAGGTCTATCGTGGTGTTTTTTGATTGTTTGAATAATGTATTGACGCTGTTTTGGTTCTGCCTCTTGCAAAGCCTTGATTAACGGCAATGTCATTTTCTGTTCTTTGATATCTATACCCGCCGGCTTTCCTGTCAAATTCACTCGTTCAAAATCGAAGAGGTCGTCTTTGATTTGGAAGGCTAAGCCCAGGTGTCTACCGAGCATTCGGAATTTCTCAATGTCCTCATCGGATCCTCCGGCACTTGCCGCACCAACCACACAGCAGGTCTCCAACAAAGAAGCCGTTTTTTGCTGAATGATTTCGAAGTACACTTCTTCGGTAATATCCAGTTTCCTTGCTTTCTCTATCTGCAACAATTCACCTTCAGACATAGCTTTTACCGCGCCGCTCACATGCTCGAGCAAGGTATATTCCTTTGTTTCTACCGCCAAGAGTAACACCTTGGAGAGAAGGTAATCTCCAATTAGCACGGCAATTTTGTTTTTCCACAATGCATTGATAGAAAAGAACCCTCGGCGCTGGTCGGCATCATCCACGACATCATCATGAACGAGAGTTGCCGTATGCATAATCTCTACCAATGAGGCACCTACGTAGGTCGCATCGGTAACATTACCTTGAATCTTAGCGCTTAGAAAGACTAGGATGGGACGGAGTTGCTTTCCCTTCCTTTTTACCATGTAGCGCATCACACGGTCGACTAATGGAACATTAGAACTCAGATAGGAACGGAAACGATCGTCGAAGGTCGACATCTCCTGCTTAATTGGCCGCTTTATAGTATCTAGGGTTCCCATTAGTTCCAACCTTTCTGTTTACAAATGTGCTCGTAGGCTTTTTGCACATTCAAGAAGCTTTCCTTCGCAGCCGCTTGAGCTTCAGCTCCAGCATCTACCAAACGATCGGGATGAAACTTCATCGCCATTTTTCTGTAGGCTTTCTTCACTTCAGACTCGGTAGCTGTATTCGGCACCTCTAATACCTTAAACGCCCAATCTGCATCTTGGTTTTTATGGAACATCGCTTCTATCGAAGCAAAGTCATAAGGATTGATGCGTAAGTAGCGAGCTATTCGTTTGATTTCGGCCAATTCTTGATCATGTAAATGACCATCTGCAAGACCAAGTTTGAAGAGGAAATGAATGAGCTGTAATCGAGTGGCGTGTGTGGTAAAACTGTTGATCTGTGCACATACCTTAGTCAACGGTATAGGCTGATTTACTATAGTTTTAAAGACTTTGAAACTTTCGTTGGCTCTTTCCTTGCCGAACATGCCTACAAACTGTTGGCGCACGAAGTCAAGCTCGCTTTGTTGAACTTTTCCATCTGCCTTAATGACGCGAGCAGCAAGGACTAAAAGAGAAATATGAAAGTCGCTGGGGGATCCCCCTTGAGTGTTTTGGCCGCGATGAACATCATCTCCATGAACCAAATCATGCACCATGTTCCCGAAGGCAACTCCTAAAAGAGCACCAATAGGTCCACCTAGACTCCAGCCTAGACCTCCTCCAAAAATTTGAAATAGGCGTTTCATTCGCAGACCAAAGATAGTCTACCGCTGAAATAAATAATCCCTTATGAGAGATTCTTAAACGACAATAATGGTGAAGGTTACAATGCCTGCGATAATCGCAATTACCAAGGCTATCTGTCCGTATAGCTGAGTTTTTGACATTTGTGCATTATTTCCTCCACCCAATGAATTATTCGTTGGCATTTGGAATCAGTTTTGTTCCTAAGTAAAATACATGTTTTTTTTAGAAATTCAAAGTACTCTCATCCTTTAATACACACATTATGAGCAACTTAATTCCACAAAAAACCCCGAGAAACCTCGGGGTCTGTAAAAACTTTTAGGAAGTTTATGATCCGCAAGCAATGCATTCGTCTGGATTATCAATCGAACAGGCGATTTTCTCGGCATCCGAAGGCGTGTCGTTCATACTAGCCATAGCAGCCTTTTGGGCTTTTACTCTAGCTTCGATTTCCACTTCTGTTGCAGGGGCAGTAGCAGGTACTTTATCTACCTTATCGGCCATGGCACCATCGCTAACGCCAGGCGTTACATTCGTTTGTGCATTTTTCTTAACGGTAAACTTAATAGCGGAAGTAGCAGGCTTAGAACGCAAGTAATACATACCCGTCTTCAATCCTTTCTTCCATGCATAGAAATGCATCGAGGTCAATTTACCCATATTTGGAGCCTCCATAAAGAGGTTCAGACTTTGGCTTTGATCGATGAATAAACCACGATCTGCTGCCATATCCAAAATATCACGCATTGAAATCTCCCAAACAGTTTTGTAGATGGCTTTTAGGTTCTCTGGAACACCTTCAATGTTTGCCACAGATCCGTTTGAAGCCATTAGAGCATTTTTCATGTCCTCATTCCACAATCCAAGCTCAATCAAATCATGCAACAAGTGCTTGTTCACCACAATGAACTCGCCTGAAAGCACGCGACGCGTGTACACGTTTGAGGTATATGGCTCAAAGCACTCATTATTTCCTAGAATCTGAGAGGTTGATGCTGTTGGCATAGGTGCCATCAATAATGAGTTGCGAACACCATGCTTTTTTATTTCACCACGTAGCGTTTCCCAATCCCAGCGTCCACTTAGCTGTCCGTCTTTCACACCCCATAGATTGTGTTGGAATTTGCCTTTGGAAATAGGTGAGCCCTTGTATGTTTCATATGGTCCATCTGCAATGGCCTGATCCTTCGAAGACGTCACCGCAGCGTAATACATGGTTTCGAAAATCTCCTTATTCA
>CALDGA010000078.1 GCA_937942085.1 uncultured Flavobacteriales bacterium | reverse complement strand
TGGAACCTCGCCAATGCGCTCATAGATCTTGGCAATACTTCTGTTACGAGAAGTTTCCACAGATGCGCGACGGCCTTTTTGATGGGCCTCGAAAAGGGTTCTTGAAATATTGGTAATACAGGTACCGTGGTGATCGATGTACACCACATTTCCTCGAATGGCGTACTCATCCACCAACGGCGCTGATGTTTTGAGCTTTTTGATTTTGGTCAAACTTGGACCCAACAAATCCACCTTACCCCCTTCACTCAAATGCGCCGCGGCACTCGCAAACAGTCCGTGCACATCCATGGGGTCAATGCCACGGATATCTAGAATTCGAGCGGCCACAATCTTCGCCTGCTCCAAGACACTGGCCAAGATGCCGTTGTTGGGCGCAAGAAAGAATTGGCCGTCGGCCTTCATGCATATGTACTCCAAGCCCTCACGTGGCGCGCTGCCCACATACATGATGTGGATACTCCCCGGCGGGAATGCGGCGTAAGAACGCTTCAACAAAAAGGCTGCTTGCAACACATTGTGCGGCTCCACCTCGTGGCTAATGTCCACCCATTGCAACCCTTTAACGCGGCGAATAAACTGCGCTTTTGCGAGGGCCACATTGGGATCTTTTAACCCGAAATCAGAAGTTGCTGTAATTACCGCCATAGAGGGGCTATTGCCGCGTTGAGGATTGGTGAAAATGTAGTTACTTTGTCAAAAGTAAGGCAATTCCGCCTTCCATTTCATCATCTAAGCGAGCAGTAATTGACAGAACGCCTTTTTGAACTCAACGGAGCTGAACCGTCCCAGTTATACGGCCCCAGCAATACTTTTCTAAAACAGATCGGCGCCCACTTTCCGACGCTGAAAATTGTCGCGCGTGGACATTCCATCAAGGTCATTGGGCCGGACGACGTAATGGACGAGTTTGAAGACAAACTTGAGGCCATTCTCGCCTATGTTAGCGCCAATAAAACACTGGACCAGAGAGCGTTTGATCACTTGATTCAAGCGCAAGATGCTGCGAAAGTGAACCACACCCTGCTTAAGGACGAGATCATTCTTCATGGGCCTAACGGTAGAATCATCAAGGCAAAAACCGTCAATCAATACAAGCTCATCGAAGCTTCAGTAGAAAATGATTTGGTCTTTGCCGTGGGGCCCGCGGGAACAGGAAAAACATATACGGCCGTAGCTTTGGCCGTGCGTGCACTGAAAAACCGCGAAGTTCGACGCATCATTATGACGCGCCCGGCCGTTGAAGCTGGAGAGAATTTGGGCTTTCTACCCGGGGATTTGAAGGAAAAATTGGACCCTTACCTCCAACCCTTATACGATGCCTTGCGCGACATGTTGCCGAAGGAGAAGTTGGAGTATTTCCTGGAAAACAAAACCATTGAGATCGCGCCATTAGCGTTTATGCGTGGACGCACCTTGGACGATGCCTTCGTTATTCTTGACGAAAGCCAAAACACAACGACTTCGCAGATGAAGATGTTCTTGACCCGTATGGGTGAGAACGCACGATTCATAATTACCGGTGATGCCTCTCAAATAGATTTGCCCAAACACCAGAAAAGTGGCTTGAAAGAAGCCTTATCTAAGCTGGAAGGATTGAAGGGCATCGGTATAGTGAAGCTCGACGGGCGAGATGTCATCCGACACCCGCTAGTGAAACAGATTATTAAAGCATACGAACAAAAAGATTGATCATGAATCAAGAACCGGACTACCAATTCTCAGGACAAACCAAATTTTACCGCGGCAAAGTGCGCGACGTCTACACCATTGGTCAAGATGTATTGGTGATGGTGGCCTCGAACCGCATCTCAGCTTTTGATGTGGTCTTGCCACGCCCTATTCCTGGAAAAGGACAGGTATTGAATCAGATTGCCGAGCACTTTTTGGTGGCTACCGAGGATATCGTGCCGAACTGGCGCTTGGTCACTCCGGATCCACAAGTAACCATTGGCCACCGCGCAGAACCTTTCAAAGTTGAGATGGTCATCCGCGGTTACCTCGCCGGTCACGCGGCACGCACCTATAAAAGTGGCCTCCGCGAATTATGCGGGGTTGTGTTGCCGGAAGGCATGAAGGAAAACGATGCTTTCCCTGAACCCATCATCACTCCGGCTACAAAGGCGGACCATGGGGCACACGATGAGGATATTTCTCGCGAGAACATCATCGCCAAAGGCATTGTGAGCGAAGCAGATTACGTACAGCTCGAGGCCTACACACGTGCTTTGTTTGCGCGTGGTCAAGAGATGGCTAAAGCACAAGGATTGATTCTGGTCGATACCAAGTATGAATTTGGCAAGCTTGCCGACGGCACCATCGTTTTGATCGATGAGATCCATACACCGGATAGCTCGCGCTATTTCTATGCGGAAGGATATGAAGAGCGCCAAGCTGCAGGCGAAGCGCAACGCCAATTGAGTAAGGAATTCGTTCGCGAATGGCTCATGGATAACGGCTTCCAAGGCAAAGAAGGTCAGCAAGTTCCTGAAATGACGGATGATTTCGTGGCTTTGGTCAGCAGCCGTTACCAAGAATTGTTCGAGCGCATTACGGGGAAAACTTTCCAACCTACTCCGGAAGAAGGCGCGGAAGAACGCATTAAATTGAACGTCGAGAGATACTTGGCCACCTTCTGGGAGTAACCCTAAAGGTGTTTGGCCTGGATTTTGAATAGATATAGGCATGAGAAAGCTACTTTGTTTGTTGGTACTATTGTGTGCGGGGCTACAAGGCCATGCCCAGTTTAAGATCCTGCGTTTTGGCGTAAAGGGCGGCATCAACTATCCCCAAGCCAATATCAGCGCCCAAGACCTTATCGATCTGTACGCCAATCAGAACTACGACATTTCCAACGTTCAAACGGACGTGACCAATGGATTTAATTTCGGTGGAATCGCGCGTATCGCTGTGCCATTGGTTCCCGCCTATATTCACGGTGAAGCGTTATACACCCAGTTCGATCAAAACCTTATGATTGTCGACGGCGGTCAAACGGTGGACATGAGTACTACCGTCCAGCGTTTGGATTTCCCGATCAGCGCGGGGATGAAGTTTGGTCCTGCATGGGCCGGATTAGGCGCTACCCCTTCCATTCCTTTTGCCAATGCCAATGATATTTGGACGCCGGATGTGGAGGCGCAATTCACTTGGGGTTGGCATATACACGCCGGCTTGAAGCTGTGGAGATTGATGGGTGAGATCAAGTACGAAGGAGGCTTCGGCATGCTCGCACAAAACGTGGCCTACACGACCGATGCCGGCACGACGTACGACTTCAATCTAGATGCGCGCAACAGCCAACTCGTGGTGAGCGTCGCCTACCTTTTCAAATAACCCTTGCGGTAAAAATGCCCGATCACCCCGATGGTGTAGGCATCACTGTCGAGGTCGACCATGCGCTTTTTTAATTGGGCACGGTTCAATCCATCGGTGCTCAAATAGAAATACGTGTATCCCAGTACGCGTCCGCCTTCGACAATAATGGCGCTTTTCTCCTGCCCTTTGCGGCCGGGGCCCACCAAAATGGCCTCCTCAGGCAACATCGCCTTGCGCATGTCGGACAGCGCAATACTTTGTTGCTCGGGCTTCCATTGCAATGGCTGCACGTTCTTTTCGTAATGCCCGCGGTCTTTATCGAGCAAGAAGGTCGCCGGGTCTAATTTGTGTTCCATCATCAACCGCTGCAACCAAGGGTAGAGCGACTTCGGGCTATCGAAATACAACGGCGGCAACTGATGGCGTACCGGAAATACTTTCACAAACTCCACGGCATGGCTCTTTCTCGGCTCCGGGAAGATTCCGTAATTCAGCAGCTTTTTCTTCTTGACCGCATTGTAGATGGGCCGGTGCAACTCGACGGTTTTGTGGAATAAAATCTCGGCAATAGCCTCGTTTCCTAGATCCTCAATCTCCAAGCGCACCGCCTCGTTTTGCAGGGCCAGCGCGACCTTATTATCGGCCACGAAATGTCTGTTAATGCTGTTTTGCAAATCCTTACTCGAGCCGATGTAGATGATCTCCTCGGCAGCGTTGAAGATGTAATACATACCCACCTTGTTCTGCAAATCTCGCACCTGCTCCTTGAACGGATTCTTCTGAACGCTGGCCTCTCGAGAAACCTGTACCTCGCTAAATACAGAGGCCCTGTCCTTTTCAAAGAGTACTTTGAATAAATCCAAGGTCAGCCTCGCGTCCCCTTCCGCGCGATGCCGCGCGGTATTGACTAGTCCCAATTCTTTGCTCACGGTCTTCAACCCGTAGTTCTCCCAATCCGGAAAAATGCGTTCTGCATAGGGAATAGTATCGAGGGTAGCGCGATGATAATCGAAGCCTAGGGCGTCGAACTCTTGCTGAAAGACTCGGTAGTCAAAACTGATATTATGAGCGACAAACGTGCAATCTTCGGTGATCTTCACCACCCGCTTGGCCAGCTCGTAGAACTTCGGCGCGGTACGCACCATTTTATTGGTAATTCCAGTCAGTTTGGTAACGTAGGGATCAATAGATTTTTCGGGGTTGACCAGAGAGACGAATTGGTCCACGACCTCCCCATCTTCCAAAATGAAAATGGCCATGTCGATGATCTTTTCAGACCCAAAGGATCCGCCCGTACACTCTATATCTACTACCGCGAATTTCATGCGGAATAATTTCTGGCGCCAAAGATGGACGAACCTATACGCACGTGGGTCGCGCCACATGCCAAGGCAATTTCATAATCCCCGCTCATTCCCATGCTCAATACCTCCCAACCTAGGTCTGGACCGTAGGTTTCAAAAGCGTTGTGCAATGCAGTGAATTCTTCACGGATTTGGACGTGATCGTCGGTAAATGTGGCCATGCCCATCAACCCGCGAACACGGACATTCGGGTATTGCCCCAACGTTTGCATAACCTCTGCAAGCTCGTCCATATCAAAACCAAATTTGGTATCCTCTTGGGCAATGTGAACCTGCAAGGTGCAGTCAATAATGCGCCCCACCTTCGCGGCCTCTTTATTAAGCGCTGCCAAGACCTTTGGTCGGTCCACCCCGTGCACAAGATGCACAAAGGGGGCCATATATTTGATTTTATTCGTCTGAATATGACCGATCATGTGCCAATGGATATCCTTCGGCATCACCTCATACTTCTGTGCCATCTCTTGGATTTTATTCTCCCCAAAATGGCGCTGATCTGCATCGTAGGCCTCCATCAACAACTCTACCGGCTTGGTCTTGCTGACCGCGATGAGTGTGGCTTCGGGCCCAATTTTAGTCCGTAAATCCTCTAAAGATTCTGCAATGGTCATTTGAACACGTGAAGCAATAATCCGCTTCTTAGTTTAGGCTCAATATACGTGCTCTTTGGAGGCATTGACCCCCTGTTCTCGGCAATTTCTTTCAATAGTTTTACACTAACCGGAGGCAATCTGAACCCAAGATTATACCCTCGTTTTCCCATCGCGGCGCTCATGTCCAAATCGCTCTGTCGCACGTACCTCAGCCTGCTATCATTGCGCTCGTCGTGCACCTCAAACAAGGGCTTCAAAATACTGTCCAACAACAACTGTGTAGCTAGTACTTCGTCCGCTGCTTTATCCTTATGGATCAATCCATACCATCGGCCTTCCCAGTACATTTCGAAATTATGCTCGCCGAGCTCCGCACTGGGACCATTAAGGGGAACCACCGAATAAGCGGTGCCCAAATCATTCACATCAAAAACTCGGTCCTCCAACTTCATCCAACGCTCAAAGGCCTGTATACTCAGTTGTTTTTCGCTCATGAACATACACAGCACTCCTTGGGCCAATGGATTCTCCGGCCTGCCCTCAGCTACCCTCACCGAAGAAGCCAATCTGTGGTGCCCGTCGGCAATATATTTGGTGCCGGCCTGCGCAAAAAACTCCTGCAGTACCCCTACCCGTTGTCCAGGGACGGGCCACAGTTGATGCAAGTAGCGATCCGTAGAAGAAAACTCATATTCTGGTCGGTCTAATTGAACCTCAGCCAAACATTGCTCATACGCCTCGTTCACCGAACCAAAAATGAGTACCGGCTCCGCCTGAAAACCCGTAGTATCGAGGTATTTCTCAAAGAGCTTCTCCCGACGTTCCAGCGTTTTTTCGTGCGGTAAGGTCTTGCCCTGCGCCACACTATCCGCATCCAACAAACCGATCACCCCTAAAAACTCATGGGTCGGCGTTTTCTGACGGTACAAATAATAGGTGGCCAATTCTTCCTGCAAGAACACCCCTTCCTCCATGAAGGCATCGAAACGTTCCCGCACCGCCTCAAAACGACGTTCGTAACTCGCCTCAGGCAGAGCATTGGGATTAATGACGTGCAAGAAGGTATAGGGATTGTTTTCGAGCTTGTCTTCAAGTTCGTAAGGCTCATAGCTGATGTACGAGCGTGTTGCAACCAAATATGCCTTGTCCCTCGTGGGACGGGTGGCTTTGAAGGGATGTAACATGTTGGTGGTTCTTTTTGGGTCCCTCCAAGGTACGCCGACCGCGCAATATTCCCCAACAAAAAAGCCCCGCGGAGCGGGGCTTTTTTAAGAATGCTACATTTTTTGCCTTACGCTTCGGCTGCTAAGGCGTCGATGTGCGCCGCAAGCTCAGTTCCGATGCGGTCCTGTGCCTCACCTGTCGCAGCACCAATATGCGGTGTCAAGCTGATCTTTCCGTTCATCAACACCTTAATGGCTGGGGTTGGCTCGTTCTTGAACACATCCAATCCTGCACCGGCAACCTTACCGCTTTCGAGGGCATCCAACAACGCCTCTTCATTGATCACACCTCCACGAGCTGCGTTCAACAAGAATACGCCGTCCTTCATCTTGGCAAGTTCAGCCTCGCCAATGAGATCCCCACCTGGCACGTGCAATGAGATGAAATCACTCCCTGCCAACACGCCTTCGAATCCTACGTTTTTACACGTGAAGGTCGCAGATTGACCGTCGAAGAAATCAAGGTTTACCTCCACATCGTCATTGTGCATGTCCGAGAAAACCACTCGCATACCGGCACCAATGGCAAGTTTCGCCAAGGCCTGGCCGATACGACCGAAACCGATAATTCCTAAGGTGCGACCCTTGAGCTCAATACCGTTGGCATACGCTTTTTTCAATGCTGCGAACTGCGTATCACCGTCCAAGGGCATTTGACGGTTTGAATCGTGCATGAATCTGACCAACGAACGCATGTGCGCCATGACTAATTCTGCTACAGAATCTGATGAAGCTGCAGGTGTATTGAACACCTTCAACCCTTTACTACGGGCGTACTCTACATCGATGTTGTCCATCCCTACACCGCCACGGCCGATCCCCTTAATGGAGGGGCAAGCATCGATCAAGGCTTGACGTACAGTGGTCGCTGAGCGTACCAATACCACATCTACCTGGTGTTCGTTAATGTAGTTTTCTAGTTGATCCTGAGCCACCTTCGTGGTGATCAGTTCGTGGCCAGAGGCTTCAATGGCCGCTGCGCCTGATGCAGAAATACCGTCGTTTGCTAAGACTTTCATGCGTGTTGTTTTTCTAATTCTTTCATACAATCTACCAATGCCTGAACGCTATCGAGGTCCATGGCATTATACATGGAAGCGCGGTAACCACCCACAGAGCGGTGTCCGTTGATTCCACTAATATTGGCTGCTTTCCAGAGTGCGTCGAACGCCTCTTTGTGCGCCGCCTCGTCTTTCAAAAGGAAACATGCGTTCATATTCGAGCGATCCTCAACCGCTGCCGTACCCACGAACAATGGGTTGCGGTCTATTTCACCATAAATCAAATCCGCTTTGGCTTGGTTGCGAGCGGCAATGGCTTCAACACCACCCATCTCCTTCAACCAACGCAACGTCAACATGCTTACATACACAGAGAATACCGGAGGCGTGTTAAACATGCTCTCTTTCTCAATATGCGTGGTGTACTTCAACATCGTTGGGATGTAGCGTCCAGATTTCCCGAGGGCATCCTTGCGCACGATCACCAAAGTCGCTCCCGCAGGGCCCAAGTTTTTCTGTGCGCCCGCGTAAATCAAATCGAATTTGCTCACATCCACAGGACGAGAGAAAATATCCGAGCTCATATCACAAATCACTGGAACGTCCGTTTCTGGGAACGACTTCATCTGTGTTCCGTAGATGGTATTGTTCGATGTGCAGTGGAAGTAATCCGCCGAAGGATTGATGCTGTACCCTTTTGGAATAAAGTTGTAGTTCGCCTCCTTAGAAGAAGCAATGGCCTCTGCACTGCCTAATCCTACCGCCTCTTTCAAAGCCTTGCTTGCCCAAGCCCCTGTATCGAGGTATTGTGCTTTACCGGTTTCCGTCAAGAAGTTGTAGGCTACCATCGCGAACTGCAATGACGCACCCCCTTGAAGGAAAATTACCTCGTGGGTATCCGGCACGTTCAAGGTTTCTTTGACTAAGGCGACCGCCTCGTCCATCACGGCAACAAAATTCTTGCTGCGGTGTGAGATTTCAATGACAGACAATCCTAGTCCGTCAAAATCTAATAATGCTTTAGAAGCTTCTTCAAACACTTGGCCAGGAAGAATACATGGACCAGCGGAAAAATTGTGCGTTTTCATACGAGCAATTAAAGTGAGCGACAAAGGTAAAATGTCTAAATACCTTAAGGCGTAATTGGCACAAAAAGTTTAGATGATTTTTAACGGGTAATCAACAATTGGCCCCTTCCCTTACAAACGTATCAATAGTTACGGCTTTTCCGCTTCGTACACCTTAACTTTGAGGCATTGTTAAGAACCAAAATCCCATAACATGTCGAACGGAATTTTCAATGTACCTGTTGCTGCCAACGAACCTATCTACGATTATGCACCAGGCACTCCTGAACGCGAAGCATTATTAGCCTCTTACAAAGCGCAATTCAACGCCCAAGTGGACGTACCCATGTACATCGGCGGCGAAGAAGTGCGCACAGGCAACACCGGTAACCTTACCCCTCCCCACGATCACCAACACGTGATCGGCACCTTCCACAAAGGCGATGCGAGCCACGTGGAAGCCGCCATTGAAGCAGCACTTGCAGCGAAAGACCGCTGGTCAAATATGCCTTGGGAGCACCGCGCGTCTATTTTCTTGAAAGCCGCAGAACTGATCAGTGGGAAGTACCGCTATAAAATCAATGCAGCGACCATGTTGGCGCAAGGCAAGAACTGTTTCCAGAGTGAGATTGATTCGGTATGTGAATTGGCCGATTTCCTTCGCTTCAACGTCGAATACATGGTGCAGATCTATAGCGAACAACCGGAAAGCTCTCCAGGGGTATGGAACCGCATGGAATACCGTCCACTTGAAGGCTTTGTTTTCGCCCTTACACCGTTCAACTTTACCGCCATCGCTGGTAACCTTCCTTCTTCGGCTGCCTTGATGGGCAACACCGTGGTTTGGAAACCGGCCAACTCGCAAATCTATTCTGCGAACGTGGTGATGGAAATCTTCCGCGAAGCGGGTCTTCCGGACGGCGTTATCAACCTTGTATACGTCAGTGGCCCAGTGGCCGGTGATGTGATTTTCGAGCACAAAGATTTTGCAGGTATTCACTTCACAGGATCTACAGGTGTGTTCCAAAACCTTTGGAAAACCATCGGAAATAACATCCACAAATACCGCTCGTACCCACGTATCGTTGGAGAAACTGGTGGTAAGGACTTCGTTGTAGCACACCCTTCTGCCAAGAGCAAGGAAGTGAGTACTGCCCTAAGCCGCGGTGCCTTCGAATTCCAAGGACAGAAATGTTCAGCAGCCTCACGTGCCTACATTCCACAGAGCATGTGGCCAGCAGTGAAAGAAGAATTATTGGCTGACCTTGCCACCTTCAAGATGGGAAGCCCAGAAGATATGGGCAACTTTATCAATGCGGTCATCGATGAGAAAGCCTTCGACAAAATTGCTTCGTACATCGAGTACGTGAAAGAGCAGAGCGATGCTGAAATCATCGCTGGTGGTGGATACGACAAGAGCAAAGGGTACTTCATCGAGCCTACAGTAGTGGTGACCACAAATCCTAAGTTCCGCACCATGGTGGAAGAAATCTTCGGCCCTGTATTGACCATCTATGTATACGCTGATGCGGATTGGGACAGCATGCTTGACCTCGTGGACAGCACCTCTGAATATGCCTTGACCGGATCTATTTTCTCAGGCGATCGTTATAGGGCCATTGAAGCCACCAACAGATTGGAGAATGCTGCAGGAAACTTCTACATCAACGACAAACCAACAGGTGCCGTTGTGGGACAGCAGCCGTTCGGTGGCGCACGTGGTTCAGGAACGAACGACAAGGCAGGATCTTACCTCAACCTATTGCGTTGGGTCAATGCCCGCACCATCAAGGAGACCTTAGTTCCTCCAACAGATTACCGTTACCCATTCCTCGGGTAAGACGAAATTTTTTTCGTCCTCTACATAAAAAAGGCGCCCTCGGGGCGCCTTTTTTATCCTCTAAAATTGTTGATTTCGCTTTTCGGCAGGTAGACCACCTTCTTCGTTTCAAAGAATTCGCCATCGAAATGTCTAGACAATGCAGAAATCCGAGCCTTAAGTGGGCCCAATTCTTCCGCCAAATCACCGCCTTTCAGATACAAGAGCCCGTTCACACGATCGGGGTCCAAATTCTTCGATGCAATCTTACCCTTAATCCAAGGCAAGAAGCGTTGCATGTGGGTCACCGCACGGCTCACCACAAAATCGTAGGGACCTTTGAACTGCTCCGCACGTCCGTGAGATGCCTTAACATTTTCCAAACCTAGGGCCTCAGCCACTGCCTCGACCACCTTGATTTTCTTTCCGATGGAATCTACCAAATGGAATTGGGTCTCTGGAAAAAAAATGGCCAACGGAATACCAGGGAAGCCTCCACCCGTGCCAACGTCCAAGACTTTTTGTCCCGGCTTGAAGGAGTAGATTTTGGCGATGCCTAGGGAATGTAATACGTGCTTTTCGTAAAAGCTGTCCATATCCTTGCGAGAGATCACATTGATCTTCGCATTCCATTCCGTGTAGAGGTCAAACAGCGCAGCGAATTGGTCCCGCTGCTTCTGGGTCAACCCAGGAAAATGACCATAGATGAGTTCTACTGTTTGCATGGGCCAAAGATAGCGTGGGTGCCGTACTTTTGCGCTACATGAAGTTCACCTTATTACATACGGACGATAAAAGTTCCGCAAGAGCCGGAAC
>CALDGA010000077.1 GCA_937942085.1 uncultured Flavobacteriales bacterium | reverse complement strand
TTTTCGAGTGTGTCGACGGTTGTTTGGTTGGCTTTGGTGGCGAGTTGTGTATCGGTTTCAGATTTTGTGTAGGCGTCAACTATTTGTGTGTAGTAGCCGTTTACGTCGACTAAGAGGTGTGCTGTTCCGTACACATACAGACAGATGTGACCGTCCGCGGAGACGGGGACGGTGACTGCGTTCGCGATGGTTTGTCCTGAACCGAAGTTCATGTTCGACACGTCAGGTTTCGCAGTCGAGACAGATGCGCATGGGTACACCGATACGTATCCGCCGTAATCATTTGTTTGGGTATCAACCGCGGTCACGTTGAGCGACACTGCGGTCACCCCAGATGTTGGGATGCCGTCTGTGCCGATGACTTTCAGCCTGTAGGGGTCTGATGCTCCTGCAGTGTCGAGTGATCCGACACGGTCACCTGACCGGGTGTCAAGAATACGGGCCGGGGTGATGGGCACCAACGATGAGGTGTCGTTTGCGGCGTTCACACTGATCAACCCTCCTGCGCCGAGTGTGACCGCGACCGCGGCTCCGATTGCTGCCCAACGAGAACGCACAAGACTCATGCGGAAACAATACAACGAACGTTTGAAGCGTTGAGCACCAACACAGTGGTCGAGTCAGCGACGCGGTCAGCGATAGCAGTGGAACACGGTGAAACACCGTGCAATAGAACAGGGTCTAGAGTCGAGGTTTAACCACACCTTTTAGCGATAGGAGACGCAGTTGCTCTTTCTACGGATCAGAAGGTTTGGGGTTCGAATCCCTACGCGGTCACAAAGAACCATAAAAGCCCTGCAACGAAAGTTGCGGGGCTTTTTCATTTCCAAGCGCCCGAAGCTAGCTTCAGGGCTCGGGGAAATGGAAAAGCCGCTGAGCAGCGATAGCTGAGCAGGGCTTGTTGGTTCGGAATTTGGAGCAGGAGGGATCTTTGCCGGAGGCAAAAATCCAAAGTTGATCAATCTGTATCATTCGGTTAATTAATTGTAAATCAAATACTTATTAAAGTAATTTTCGTAACTTAAGTCAGATAATCAAGAAAACTGTTATGAAAAAACTAATGATCTATGCAGGATCAGCCGTGTTTGCTGTATCCTGTACCTCCTTGTCGGTTGACGAGGCGCGTACTTATCAAAGCGAAATGGAAGCAGCAAATGCACCCACAGAGGAGCATGCTTCAGCCTTTGAAAATGGACTCCATGATGACTTTGCATACTACAATGGAGCTTCAGGGAATGTTTGGCCTAGAGAAGAAATAACAGTCACTCCGGATTGGTTCGATGAGGATACGACTTACTCAGAATTCGTATCAGCCTTGGCAGTTGGTAATGTGGTAAGTGCATTTGGTAAGGGGACATCCACTTACGGAATGTTTGACATCAATACGAGATACCATGCCATGTACACAAAGGATAGTGATGGAAGCGTTAAATGGCTACGAAACATGGCCGTCAACGAGCATTTATTGGCGTATCGTTGGATGAAGCTAAGTATCGACGAAGAGAGATTCAATGAGCTGTTTAGAGGAATGGCAATGAATTCGACGCATTTGCGCTTTACTACCTCTGCAGCTTACAGCGACTCTTTAGCTGAAGAGTATCCGGATTATGCTCCTGCACATTTTGGACATATGCTGTTGGCATGGCAATCAGGAGATGAAACTAAATTCACGGAACTTGTGGAAACTGTTAAGTCAAAAATGGGGGGTGAAAACGAAGCCGAAACCCAATGGATGATGGCGATGACCGCTGATGAACCTGAAATGAGAACGTACCACTGGCAAAATGCATTGAACCTTGCTCCAAACGCTCCAATGATTGCCACATTCTATTCGTTTAACCAGCCAAACATGGCGGTGAAAGAAGCCGTCATTCGCAGAGTGTTGGATAGACATCCAGGAAATCCAGGTCTATGTAATGTATTGGGTTACATCTTAATGGCTCAAGATAGAATGGACGAGGCTAAAGAATACTTCGAGTTCAATGTCGATTACAATGGAGATTTGGCCAATTCTTTCGATTCAATGGGGGATTGGTATGCTCGTAATGGCGACAAAGAATCTGCTTTAGAAATGTTCCAAAAAGCTGCGGATATGGATCCAACTAATTTCACTTTCAATCCAGATCGAGCAGAGGAATAACCCAACCTTTAGATTAATGACAAATGCCGGGGCTGTAGAGTCTCGGCATTTTTATTTTATCAATATCTGATACTGATACGGCGCCAACATCAAGGTAGTACCTGTATTTACGGTTGCGCCGCTCACAGGATCAAGCACTGAAACACTTTGCCAAGGGCTAGGTGTTTCATTGAGTTAAGGTAGTAATTATACCTCGGCGTCCATCAAATCTGTTACCACGTGGTAACGCGGGTCCTCAATCGAACTTTGGATGTATTTATCAAATCCAGGATTTGCCTTGTTCAAAATGGCCTTACACTCTGGGCTGAGGTGGGTCAAGACCACTTCTTTTCGCGCGGCCAAGTATTTGTCGATCACTCGCTCAATGGCTTCAATACCACTGTGGTCGCTCACTCTAGATTCGATGAAATCAATCTCTACCTTGGCAGGATCGTTTTTCACGTCAAACTTGGTCGCAAAGGATTGTACGGATCCGAAGAATAGTGGTCCCCAGATCTCATACACTTTCGTACCGTCCTCTTTAATGCGCTTGCGGGCACGAATGCGAACGGCATTCTCCCAAGCAAATTTCAGGGCACTCATGATCACCCCGGAAATTACGGCAATGGCCAAATCTTCCCATACAGTGATGGCACTAACCGCAATCAATACAAAGGCATCGGCCACAGGGATCTTGCGCAAGATGCGGAAGCTCGACCAAGCAAAGGTGCCGATCACTACCATGAACATTACACCGACCAAGGCGGCGATAGGGATACGTTCGATGAGAGGGGCACCGAACAGTATGAAGCTGAGCAACCCGAGGGCGGCAACCACACCAGATAATCGGCCACGGCCACCTGAATTCACATTAATAATGCTTTGACCGATCATGGCGCAACCGCCCATGCCGCCAAACAAGCCGTTGATCAAATTCGCAGATCCTTGGGCAACACATTCACGGTTTCCTGAACCGCGAGTTTCGGTTAAATCATCGACCAAATTCAAGGTCATCAAGCTCTCAATCAACCCAACGGCCGCCAATAAGAACGCAGTGCTGATTACCGTGCCCCAATGTCCTTGCATGGTGTCGAAGAGGGTGAAGATATTCCATTGGAACTGTGGCAAACCTCCTTTCAGTCCCTCACCGCCACCGTCTCTAATGAACGAACCTACGGTGCTTACATCTAAATCTAGGCCTATTGCGATGGCCGCTACCACGATGATTCCGGTCAATGCAGCGGGTACTACTTTAGTTACTTTAGGCAACAACCACATGATGGCCATGGTCAACCCTACCAGTCCCATCATGGTATATAGCTCTGTGCCTTCTATCCAAACCTTTTGGCCGTTCACATTGTGGGTGAACATGCCTAATTGGCTCAAGAAGATCACGATGGCCAAACCGTTGACAAATCCCATCATTACTGGATGGGGGATGAGGCGTACAAACTTTCCTAGACGAAATAGTCCGGCGACTATTTGGATGGCCCCTACAAAGAGTAGGGTAATGAACAACCAAGAAAGCCCTAACATCTCCATGCCCATGCCTTCACCAACGCTGTTTCCTTGTTGAATCAAATGCACCATCACCACGGCCATAGCTCCGGTGGCACCGGAAATCATTCCCGGACGACCGCCAAAGAGTGAGGTGATCAGTCCCATCATGAAGGCCCCGTACAAACCCACGAGTGGGTCAATGCCAGCCACAAAGGCAAAAGCAACGGCTTCCGGCACGAGTGCCAAGGCTACGGTTAAACCGGATAGGATGTCATTTTTTGGATTGCCAACGAAGTTATTGAAGAGTCGTTTCATGGAAAGGAGTGTCGTGTTGCAGCGGGCAAAAGTAAGGCCTTTAAAATGAATACGGGCGGCCCGCAGGGCCGCCCGTATCAAAGCTTTTCACAAATGATGAAGAAATTACTTCTGGTAACGCTCTCTAAGATCGTCGGTGAGAAGTTTAGTTTCCTTCAGGTCGTTCTCATCGCCACGGCTGAAATCCAATCGCAATGAATCATTGAAGTGATCATCCGCTTTGTCAAATTCGCCGATCATGGTGTAGGCCATGATGAGGTTTTTGTACAAATCTGGAATGACCTTTTTGTTGATGCGCGCTTTCTTGTCGTCCATATCGCCTTCTGCCAAGGCAGCTTCCCAGGCGTCGATCGCGCTTTGAAGTTTCTCGCGGGCCCCCTCAGGACGGCTGATGAGCATATCGTAGCCTTGTTTGGCATCGTACATGGCATTTTCTAGATCGTCGTAGGCGCCTTTTTTATTCTTCACGTAGATGATTTCTACGTTACGCTTTTGCTCTGTGGTACCCAATTTGTCGTTGACCAACCACTGAATGGTCCCCATATTCTCTTCCACGACCTTGGTTTGCAACTGGTCAATGTAGGTCTGTGCGTTTGTAGAAGGGTAGCTTCTTTCTTCCTCTGCTGAGGTAAAGGTCTTGTAATCTGAAATAGAGCTTGGCACCTCGTCAAAGATGATGCTGCCGTTAGGATGCACCGCACGAAGGGTCATGCTGTGACGATAATCGATCTTCCAGAAAGACTTGTAGTAGGTTGTTTTCGCTTTGGTCTTAGAGTCCACCCTCACGTATTCCTTTTTCTCTGCGATTGGATCATTGTTCTCAAAACCAAAGAGGTGCACTTCTATGTTTACCCCATTTGGATCTTGGTCTAATCCTTCGACGCGGCAGTACGTGCTGGCGAGTTGATCCGCATTGAATAGCTTTTGGTGAGTGACCTGACGCTTGTACGGCTTTGAAGGTGGGTAGTACGGTGAAGGAGGGGTAGGCTTCGAGTTTTCCAAGACCTGCTTCTCAATAATTTTACCTACTGAGCTTTTGCTGTTCCAGTCCTCCAGTGCTTTTTCGTATTCCGCATAGCGCTGGTCGTAGGCCGCTTTTGCCGCCGCCTCTTTATCTGGATATTCAGCTAAGGCTTGCTGATATTCTTCCTCTGCTTTGGCTAATTCCGCATTGATCTCCGCTTCATAATCAAGAATCACGCTGCTGGTGTAGCCCATACCTTCTTCGAGGTGGATGGTTGGGGGTTGGAGATAACTAACGGTGATACGCTCTTTCTTCATGTTTTGCGCCATCGCAGCTACAGAAAGTCCGAACATCAAAAGTGTCGTGGTTTTCTTCATGGTGTGTTTTTGAGTTTGAGAATCGAATATAAGAAGGAATATTGAGCAGCGGCCTGTTCCCCTAAGCAACTGCGCAAGACAAAAAAAGGCACCCGCGAACGAATGCCTTCAGTGTGTGAGTGGTGCGCGGACTAGCGGCCGCCCATTTGTTGCCTTTGTTCGGCGATTTTAGGATCAGCAATGAATTGGTCATACTCCATCAACTTGTCCAAATTCCCGTGCGGGAAGATTTCCACGATGCGGTTTGCCACCGTTTGGTTGATGGTGTGGTCATGTGAACTGAAGACCATAGAGCCCTTGAAATCACGCATTCCGTTGTTGAGCGCTTGGATACTTTCAAGGTCCAAGTGGTTGGTCGGCTCGTCCAAGAACAAGAGGTTGGCTTGCTGGAGCATCATGCGGCTCAGCATACAGCGTACCTTCTCACCCCCAGAGAGGACTTTGGCGCTTTTAAATACTTCCTCTCCTGAGAAGAGCATTTTGCCCAAGAACCCGCGCACGAATACCTCGTCTTTGTTTTCCGGCGAGAATTCGCGTAACCAATCGATCAAGTTGTCGTCGGTCTCGAAGAATTCTGCGTTTTCGTTTGGCAGGTAGGCGTGTTTGATGGTCTGACCGAAGGCGAAGGTTCCGGCACTTGGCTGCTTGTTTCCTGAGATGATCTCGTAGAAGGCAGTCAGGGCACGGTGGTCGTCCGCCAACAGGGCAATCTTATCGCTACGGTTCATTTTGAAGCTCAAGTTTTGGAACAAGAGATCGCCTGCATCATCGTGTGCGGCCAATCCTTCCACCTCGAGGATTTGGTCCCCTGCTTCGCGTAATTGGTCAAAAATAATGGCAGGATACATGCGCGAAGAGGCTTGAATCTCGTCGATATTGATCTTTTCCAACATCTTTTTGCGGGAGGTTGCCTGCTTGCTCTTGGAAGCATTTGCGGCGAAACGAGAGATGAACTCCTGCAATTCCTTGCGCTTATCTTCCGCCTTCTTGTTGGCCGCTTGGCGCTGACGCAACGCGAGTTGCGAGCTCTCGTACCAGAAGCTGTAGTTCCCGGTGTATTGCTTGATGCGTTTGAAGTCGATATCAGCAATGTGTGTACACACGGTATCAAGGAAGTGACGGTCGTGGCTCACGACGATCACGGTATTTTTAAAGTCGATCAAGAAGTCCTCCAACCAAGAGATGGTCTTTAGGTCCAAATCGTTGGTAGGCTCATCGAGGATGAGGATGTCCGGGTTACCGAACAAGGCTTGGGCGAGAAGTACACGTACCTTTTTTGAACCTTCCAAATCCTTCATCAGGCTGTAGTGCTCGTCGGCGTGGATGCCCAGGCCGCTCAACAAATTGGCCGCATCGCTTTCTGCGTTCCATCCGTCCATTTCTTCAAACTTCACCTCGAGGTCTGCCGCCAAAAGGCCGTCTTCCTCGTTGAAATCTGGCTTCATGTAAATAGCATCCTTTTCCTGCATCAAATCCCACAAGGGCTTGTTGCCCTGAATGACGGTGTTCAATACCGTTTCCTCGTCAAAAGCAAAGTGGTTCTGCGAGAGGACCGACATGCGCTTTCCTGGTTCGAGAGATACTCCGCCCGTGTTTGGGCTAACCTCGCCGCTCAAGATTTTGAGGAAGGTAGATTTACCGGCGCCATTGGCACCAATAAGTCCATAACAGCGCTCGCCATGGAATTTTATGTTGACGTCTTCGAAAAGGACACGCTTCCCAAATTGAAGGGTGACATTATTTACGTTCAGCATGGTCGTTGAATTTTGCCGCGAAGGTACGATGCTCAGCCGGTTTACCCATAGGAATAAACCTTAGCGTGATAAATGTGTTAATGTTCTAGGAATTAATTGGTTACAATTACCTTATGCATATACCAGTCTTTACATACAACTTTCGCAAAACCCTCGGGAAATACGCCCTCTACGCGGCCATTTCCAGTTTTGTGATCCACCTGCTCTTGCACTTGTTACGCCAATATATTCCTGGAGGCGTGGACGCCAGGTTATTGGCGGATCCAATCAGCGCGATCTACACGCCCTTCTCCATTCTCTTGGTCTATGAGGCGTATTTGATGATCTACTACCTGCGTAGAAGCACGACTTTATACATCGCGAAGCAATACGAAGTCATCGCATTGATTTTGATTCGTGGGCTGTTCAAGGATATGGCGGTATTGGATTTAGGTGTGTCCAATTGGCAAACGATGCACAACCTCGAATTTGGGGTAGATATCCTGTCCGTCATTGCAGTCTTTTTGATGATTTTCTCTTTCTATAAACTCAGCGGAACCTATAAATACGCAGATTTTGAGGCGATGGAAGAGGAGGAAATTGGACCCCAATTAAAACAGTTCGTAAAAGCCAAGCACTACCTCTCACTGGGCCTATTTGTAGTGTTCATCATTTTGGGATTGCAGAGTTTCATCGAATGGGTCATCCCGACCTTTCAGCACATTGAATCTGCGAACATGATTGCCGTCAACGACATTTTCTTTGAGCAGTTCTACAACTTCCTGATCATCTCGGATGTATTGATTTTGCTCTTCTCTTTGCTGTATACCGACAATTTCCCAGTCATCATTCGCAACTCTAGCTTTGTGATTTCAACGGTGCTCTTAAAGTTGAGTTTTACCGGTGAAGGCCTGTTGAGTCAAGCCCTGATCATCCTCGGCGTTGGATTTGGGGTGCTCATGTTGGCCATACACAATAGGTACAGAAACCTTCAAAAAGATCAGTAATTAAGCAATCCGCTTGTGCACCAAATGAAAGTACAGTGGGGGAATGAGGCTGATGAGCATCATGCCCGGATACCCGGTGGGTAGCTGGGGGCTGTTGTCGTGATGGTCAAGCTCTACATAATCCTTGTGGGGCAGGTAGTGATGGTCGCTGTGACGCGAGAGTTCAAACAATATGGCACGACCGATCTGGTGGTTGGAATTCCAACTGTGCGTGGGATTCACATCTTCATACCGGTGCTCATTTACTTTTTCACGCGCCAGTCCATAGTGTTCAATGTATTGCACCGTTTCTAGCATGATCCATCCGGTTACCGATGCGCCCATGAAAGCAACCAGGCCTATGTTACCGAAGGTGGTGAAAATCAACGATAGTAGGGCGATTTGGACCATGGTATACCACAGCATCTCGTTCTTTAGGACATTTCCCTTACTGCGGGAGGTGCCGATGCGCCATGCACTGAGGTACGCGAATACAATGGATCTGAACCAAAACACATAGACCCATTCGCCTCGACGCGCCGTGGAAGGATCTTCTTTGGTACCAACGTGTTTGTGATGGCCGTAGTTATGCTCAAGGAAAAAGTGGGTGTAGAGTGTGGTGGTCAATAGGACCTTAGAAAAGAATTGGTCCATGGTATTCCTTTTATGGCCCAATTCATGTGCCACATTGATCCCCATCACACCACACAACATCCCGTAGGAAAGTATTCTCCCTACCAACGTCGTGGTATCCATCTCACCTTGTGTTTGGACCAACAGCATGTAGCCCATCCCTAATTGTATAGGCACGCACAATCGCAAAACGAATTTGTAGAAGGCATCGCTGACCATGACTTCTTTGCGCTCGGAAGAGAGGTTGGACGCATTCGGAGTGAACAACAGTTCCAATAGGGGAATTAAGGCAAAGGCCTCCAGTACTGGGAGGTAGGCTTTCCACCCCGTACTGTGGAAACTAATAAATGCTAAGGCGGGTAGGGTAAAGACAAAAAGGTATTTGAGTTTTCCCATGATGTATGTTGCTTATGGCGCTGTTGAATTTAAGAATTTTGGAGTAAATCGCGCCATTGTAGCCTGCTCAAAATCATAAGCATAGCCGATCAAATTTCCCTCATCCCACTTACGTCCCATGATGCTCAGACCCACGGGTAGACCATAGACTTGGCCCATGGGAACTACGATGTGAGGATATCCAGAAATAGCCCATGCATTTCCGCTGTACACGCTGAAGTGGTCGCCGTTCACATGATCCGTTTTCCAAGCTGGACCGCCTGCAGGTCCCACGATGGCATCCAGTGCTAAGCTGTCCATAACACGGTCAATGCCTTGGTCTTGGCTGAGGTAGCGCGCTCTTTCAAGTGCGGCCTCATAAGCTTCGCGTTTTTCTTCGGGAGTGTAGTTCTCTGAGATTCTGAGTAGGTCGTGGTCGTGGTAGGCCATTTCCATGGAATCTTCAATGATGGCACGGTATAACCCCCACATATCTTCGATGCCTGCACTATTGTTGTTGGCGAAATAGTCATTCACGCCTTGGCGGTATTCGTAGAACATGACCTCATAACTT
>CALDGA010000076.1 GCA_937942085.1 uncultured Flavobacteriales bacterium | reverse complement strand
AAACGCTCATCCCAACTGGCTTTTTCAGTGGGTGTGTATCCACCAAATACATGAGCATAGATGATCGAGTAGAGTATGAATAACCCAATTAGGAAGATACCTGGACCTATACCGGCCAAGAAAAGAGAGATGACACTTTCTTCTGTGATAAAACCATACACGATCATTGGTAGGCTTGGTGGGATCAAGATACCTAGGGTGCCGCCAGCAGCCAACAATCCGTAAACAAAGTTCTTATTGTAGCCTCTAGAAATCATTTCAGGGATAGCGACAACGCCGATAGTTGCTGCGGTTGCAACCGAAACTCCAGAAATTGCGGCAAAGATACCACAAGAAACAATTGTTGCAATTGCTAGTCCCCCAGGCCAATGCCCGACCCAAGCTTGGACAGCACTGTAGAGGTCCTTACCACAACCACCGTAAAGAAGAACGTTACTCATTAATAAGAAGAGTGGAACGGCTAATAATATAAAACCATCAAGAGTTGACAGAATGGCTTGTGGAGCCATTAACGGTGAAAAGCCTTCTGCCAAGAGCATACCTAATCCAAGCCCCCCTAAAGAGAAGGCGACAGGTAAACTTGCCAGTAGAAGCGCAAACATTACGAATAAGATCGTTACAAGTTTCATTCATGACCTCCACTAGGGATTGGATCACCTGACATAAGTTTGAAGATTTCGATCAAAGCTTGCACAGCAACGAAAGCGAAAAGTAATGGAACTGGTAACTCTGCTATCCAAGCCGGGAGATCCAACAAGCTTCCCGTCGTTCGGCCGCGTTCAAACGAGTCGTGAAAAATCGTCCATCCGAAATAAGTCACATATAGGCTGAACCATACCAAAATGAGCATGGTAATAACGCCCACCAGTCTTTGCATACCATCGCTTAGTAAGCTAGTAACCGCATTAATTTGAATGTGCCTCCGGTGTTGCACCAACCAGCACAACGACAAGAGTGTGCCATAAATCAAGCAAAGTTGTGACAGCTCAGCCGCCCATTTTGTCGGGGCTAGAAAAAAGTAACGTGCGACGACCTCGTAACTTAACATTACACCCGATGCTACAAATAACCATGCGGCTATCCATGCAAGGGTGAGGGTCACACGTTCAAAAGCATCTATGAACGTTCTCATTTAATCACCAATCGTCGGAAAAATAATCACCCCAAATTAATCTGGGGTGATTGTGTAACGAGCTTAGTATTTAGATGCGGCTTCCAAGAGCTTTGCACCCATGTCTCCAGCTTTTTCTTTATAGGCATCATATACAGAACTTGCCGCCTGTTTAAAGGCTGCAATGTCGGCTGCGGATGGAATTACAACGTTCATGCCATTTTGCTTTGCAACTTCGTAAGCTTCTGCTTCGATGCTAGACATTTTGTCACGAACGGAAGCCTCTGCCATAGTGGCAGCATCGCTTATGATGGCGCGCTGACCATCAGTTAAGCCATTCCACCAGTCTGTGTTTGTGACGACAATGAATTCAATGTCAGCGTGGTTGGTTACAGTGATTGTATCCATTACCTCATACAACTTACGAGACTTAACACCAGAGACACCGGTCATCCCAACGTCGACGGTACCTCGTTGATACGCCAAGTATTGCTCTGAGCCAGAAATCAAAGTTGGCGCGCCACCAGTAGCTTCAACAAATTGACCAAGTGTTTTACCAAATACCCGAACCTTTTTACCCTTCATGTCTTCTGGGTTCGCAATCGGACCGCCGTTTGATAGCATGATTGCCCCGCCATATGCTTGCCACCAAAGCACGGTAGAACCAGTGCCTTTAATCGCTTCATCAATTGGACCTCGTATTTCCGATCCTTTAGCAACCGCTTTGCGTACTTTTTCTTCAGTATCGAAGAGGAATGGCTGATAGAAGATATCTACGGCCGGTATATCGCCTACATAACGTGTCAAAGAGGCTACACCCGCTTCAATAGATCCTGCTCCGACTGCAGCTGGTACTTCTTTATCCTTATAGAGTTGCGCAGAGTCGTAGATTTGCACTTCTATATCACCGTTAGATTTTGCTTCTACTTGTTCTTTGAATAACAAGAGATTTTGTCCCAAATGGCTCTTCATCGGTAGTTGCAACGAGATCCGCATTGTCACATCGGCACTAAATGCTGGAATAGCGAGCGCTGTTGTCACGGCGGTAGCGAGAATGAGATTAAGTGATTTTTTCATTATTTCCTCCCTGTTTGTTTCGCCATGAAGGCAGAGAGGATTTAGAAAAGCAAGTTTTTTGATATCATGTTCATACACCAAAAAATAAGAGTGCAACCATGCTGAACATTTGATGAAGAGTACAATAAATTCGGTAGAGTTGGGGTTTATATGCTGTAATTTGCAAATTAAGTTAGGGGTTGGTTAATATCCAGTGCTGAAATATAATTTGCTTTGCAACAAGAGGGACCGCTTTTAGGACCACTTACATATTTCAAGCGTATTCTAACTATATATAATTAAATGATATTTTAGAAAAATATGGTTGCGCCCCCGGGCACCACTTTCCAAAACAATAACAATGACTTAATTTTTGCGCACTAACGCTATGCGTGTGAGATTCAAAAACACACCAAACACACACTTTTTCGCATGTTTGAGTGTTGGGATTTACGAGTCCAACACTGTGTCCACAACCTAGTGAAAGAACACAGTTGTTTGCAAGGAACTCTGTATTTTTGGTCTGTGCTTTAC
>CALDGA010000075.1 GCA_937942085.1 uncultured Flavobacteriales bacterium | reverse complement strand
GTGATGCAGGCTTAAGGGTTTCGGAAGTTTGCGGTTTAACAATTAGTGATGTAGACCTTGCTCGCGGAGCGGAAGGGATGTTCGGATAGGAGAGGGAATTTGGAGGTGAACCAAAAACACTTTGGGCAAAAGTCGCTCATCCTAAAACGCCCTAAATCTCTCGCATTGATGGTTATACTTTGCATCCTCAGACACCCCCTACTAAACCCATTCCTTTGCCATTTCATTCCAACGCCTGTAGGGCTTTCTCTAATTGCGATTTGGCTTCTTCCAGTTCGCTTTTTGCTTTGGAGAGGTCACTTTGTGCTTCTTGTGTTTCTAACTCAGCGATGCGTTGAGTACTATTCTCCCCGCAGCCTAAAGCCCAAATCATTGACACCATGATGGCACACCCCATCACCCACCAACGCATCAGCGCCCCCTCCTTGGGACACTCCTTGCTCTCTCTAATCTTTGTTTCACCAACTCCACCACTGCCTCATAGACAGCTTCCCGCTCCTCTGGCGTTAGTCCCAGAACATCAAACACCACATCGTCTAACGCTTGGCGGTCGGACTGTTTGATTTCGTCCTCTATTTCCATCACCTCTCTTTTACGCATAGTTTCAAAAGCAGCCTGTAACTGTTGCTTTTGTGATGAACTTAGCAGTTTGGGGTCAATAATGTGTAGCCCTCGAATCTCTGGACCATAGAGATATGCTACACCGATACCATAAGTCTTCCTCGACAAGACCTCAGCAGAGAGGAATGAAATTACTGAGTTCAGCAAGGCGGTTCCAATCACACCGCTTTCATTGAGAAATACACCGATGAAAAATACATCACACACCAACACATTCTGCTGAACAAAAGGAAAACCCAACCTTTCACCCAAGAAACGATTAGAGACGAAGTGGGGCGGTGACTGTTCAGGAAGGGCATACCAAAGCTCCCGCCCCTGCACAGAGGGTCTTCTGTGGAAACCTTGACTCTCACCCCAAGCGATATAAGAAAGAGCTCCTATTGCACCACGCTTACAAAGTTTGTCTTTGGGTTCTCTACAAACAAATACCTTGCGCTCAAGAGACGAAGCATCTACCTCGTATTTTCGTATTTCTCTGAGGGAAAATAGAAGGGGTCTCAAGAACTCTGGCTCAATTCCCCATTGGCGGATTTTTTCATCATCCAGATAGAAAAACTCATTTGCGCCTGTCGTTATGCCACGCCGCACTTCCGCGATGTCACCCAGTCGCACCAGTTTACCCTTGCCCTTTTCAAGGATGGTAAAGAATATGTCGGGTGCACGCAAGTATTTTCCACCTATCTTGACGCCAATATACTCTAACTGGCTCAAATTACTCACGCCTTCAATGGGTCGTTGGGCTTGCTTCTCTTCTTCAAGTTCCTCACACCCTTCCAAGTAAAGTTCCCGTTGGGTTTTAGGTGTGACCCGATATTCTGGGGTCTGTTTGCGCTCTTTTGCATCAAAGATTTCATCAAAAGCAACAGCCATCAAATTGGGCGGAAGGTCATCAAAGGGCACTCTAAACGCTACAAACCGCACTTCGTTGTCCCAAACATCCTCTCCTTCTTGCGAGCGCACCGCTAAGGTGATAACTGTGTTGATGTCGCTTTGAACGAAGGTTCGTTTAACAAGGTTATCAATGGTCGTAATCCAGCGGGTTTTGGATAGCAGAAACTTTTGCACTGCTTTTCCGTAATCCACATCCAACCATGCATTGGAAGTTACGAGGCAAAGGACGCCTTTGGGTTTAAGCAGCGATGTGCCCACAAAAAAGAAGGAAACATAAAGGTCTGCTCGTCCCGGAACCTCAACGGTTTCATCCCAAAGGGCTTTAACATTTCGCTCAACAGCGTCCTTGTAATCCTGAGGGCTGAGAGGTGTTGGTGGGCGAATTTGTTCTTGTCGAACATAAGGTGGGTTCATTATCACAATATCAAAACCTTGCCTATCGCTGTTCTCGTTCAGGAACACTTCAGGGAAGGCAACTTCCCAAAGGAAAATAGGGATTGGCTCGCCCTTGCTCAGTCTCTCTTGCTGCTCCTTAATCTTTTGAGCAAGTTCCCTCAAGTCCTTTAACCTTTGTTGTAACCTGTCGTGCTGCCTCGTTGGTGCGCTTTGCGATTCTCTTTGAGTCCGCACGAGTTCCGCTTCAACTTTCTTGAGTGCACTCTCCAGCAATTGAGCAGTAATTTCTCTCTCTTCCTTTAATATTTGCCGTTCTTTTTGAGCCAATTGAAGTGGCGAGGCTTTTTGTAAAGCCCTCTTCTTCTCCACCAAATCTTTCAGTCGCTTTTGGATAGGTAGAAGTATCCGACCTTGCTTGCGCAAGATAATAGGTTGAGGAATTTGGGGGACTTCTTGAACAATGCTATCACCAAAGCGGACGCGAAAGTTTAAGTTGGGCAAGATTGGCTTTGTTTTTCCTTGCGCTTTAAGTATCTTTCCAATTTCATCGGGCAATTCCACCAGCAATGATAAGAACAATCTCAATTCACACGCCCGCACTGCCCAATCCTTCACATCCACGCCGTAAAGATTGTTGAGAATAAGGTTGCGTTTGAGTTCAAAACGGTCGTGGGGCTTTCGCTCTAACGCTTCCGCTAAAGCATCCAGTAATTCACATAGCACATTTAGCATCCCGACAAGGAATGAACCCGAACCAACGGCTGGGTCAACAATTTTGCAATCCCCAAGGGCTTCCACCATCGCCTTCTTTTCGGCATCACTAAAACTTCCCAAGTTCGCTGGGTCAAAAGGTGAGAAAACGAAATCTATCAGTCTTTTGCGGTCAAAGCGGTGTTGTTGATGTAAGTATTCTACGATGCTAAGCCTGCACATTAGGTCAACTTCAAGGCGAGGTGTATAGAAGATTCCTGCTTTTCCTCGTTCCTCTTCAGCGATAAGGCTTTCGTAGACTTTACCCAACATTTCAGGGTCTACAGCAATTTCTTCATCATAGGGTCGGCTTTCATCAACGGTGA
>CALDGA010000074.1 GCA_937942085.1 uncultured Flavobacteriales bacterium | reverse complement strand
TACCATGATGACAAAAAAATACCTCCCACTTTATATGTGCATCGCGGCGACCATTGCAGTCTCCAAAGCACAATTACCAGAACCCTACTTGTATTATGATTTTGAGGACGCAGCAGGCGCGACTGAAGCTATTGATTCAAGTGGCAATGATAGAACAGGTTTAGTAACTGGAGACGTTCAATTCGGAGAGGAAGGCGCACCCAATGGTTCGACGCCCGGATCAGGAGCTGCATTCTCTCTTGGGGGCTCAGGTTACTTAACTGTTGATGGGTCCGATGCTCCTACCGACTTGGGTAATAGAGATCAAGGCGTTGCACAAAGTTACACGATGTCATGCTGGATCAAGCCTGATGCCTCTGCATTCTCTGGAGATGCTTTTATCTTTGGCCAAGGAAGTCAAGGAATCCACAATGGTTTTAGGGGTGGTAACACTTATCATGCTCACTGGGGTTCAGACTTTAGTGGAACTCTACCTCTTAATGCTGACGAATGGACTCACCTGACTTTCACTTATGACTCCGAGGCCCGCCGTGGTGCTATTTATGTTAACGGTGAATTTGATTCTGAATTAACAGACCAACAAGGACCGAACGGAGGTGGCCCTATACTGATTGGTGCTCGAAATGGAGGTGAACACCCTTATCATGGATTAGTGGACGATCTCGCAATCTGGCAATCTTTGCTAGAGGAAAATGAAATAATGGCATTAGCTGAGGGCATAAGTCCAAGTGGTCGCGGAAGTGATGATGACGATGAAGATGGCCTTCCTGACTTCTACGAGGAGAAACTCGTGGATAATCTTGATGATTTGAACGGTAATGGTGCGGGCCCTGGACCAGGAGCAGGAACCGGAGACTTTGACGGTGATGGATTAACTGACCTAGATGAGTACGAAGAAACCAAGACTGACCCAACCAAAGCAGATACGGATGGAGACGGTTTAAGTGATGGTGTTGAGACTAATACTGGTACTTACGTGAGTGCAACCAATACCGGAACCAACCCTAAAAAGGCTGACAGCGATAAAGATGGTCTTGCTGATGGGGTTGAAACCAATACTGGTGAATTTGTTGATGAGGAAAACACCGGAACCGATCCAAATAATCCTGACTCCGATGGTGATGGCTATTCTGACGGAGGTGAGGTCGTAGGTGGTACTGATCCAACCGATGAAAACAGTAAAGGTGCAATTCCGGCACCATTTATTTACTTAGACTTTGAATCTGAAGCTGCGGACTTAAGTGAAAATGAGTACAACGGAGAAGTGGATGGCGATGTGACCTTTGATGTTGAAGGTGCTGAGGGTGGACCCACACCAACCACAGGAGCCAGTTTTAATGGTGGTCACCTAGACTTCTTTGACATTGACATGAACTCCATGATTAGGGACTTCGAGGATGGAAGTTATACCTTTGCCTGCTGGATGAAACCAATTGGCTCCGCTGGTGGACAGGGCTTCATGTGGGGGCAAACTCAACAGGGTATCCACAACGGAATCCGTAACGGAGGAGTACTTCACAGCGCCCACTGGGGAGCGGACTGGAATGCCTCAACCGTGCTTGAAGCCGATCAATGGGTGCATGCGGCATGGACTTATGATGGAGCCTCCGATACCGCGACCATTTACTTAAATGGAGAGATTGATGGTGGGCCACAAGCACAACGTGCACCTAATGGTGGGGGAACCTTTATCTTTGGTGCACGAAACAATGGCGAGATTGCCTATAACGGTTACGTCGATGATCTTACCATCTGGAGAGAAGTTCTTCCCGAAGGGTCTATTCAGGCTTTAGCAGATGGAGCAAGTCCGATCGGAGCCTCACAAGAGGACGATGATGGCGATGGACTTCCAGATGCATGGGAAGAGAAGTATGGAGTCGATGACCCTGAGGGTGATGATGACAATGATGGATTAACCAACGTCGAAGAATTTGAACTGAGAACCAAGCCAAACAAGGCCGACTCTGATGAGGACGGACTCAGTGATAAAGCTGAAATTGAAGAGCATAAGACCAACCCATTAAATCCTGACGCCGACCGTGATGGTCTTCTTGATGGTGAAGAGATCGCCGCAGGCACTGATCCTGCGAACAGGGACACTGATGAAGATGGCATTACAGACTTTGATGAAATTGAGAATGGTACTGATCCTCTGGTGAAGACGACCATTGCCTTTGACACCAACCTTGTGGCCTACTGGCCAATGGATGGCAGCTTTGATAACGCTCAGACCGATGATTATCACGGCATTGAAGAAGGTGGGCCAATTGAGTTCGAGGCAGGTAAGTTTGGAGACTCGGTTTACCTTAACGGTAGCCAGAGCATTGAAATTGGTGGTGATGAGAACGTATTCGACTTTACCGGTGAAAGCTTCACCGTATCCGCTTGGTACACAGCTGAAGAGATCAGCAAAAGCTGGCAGTGCTTAGTCGCCAAGGGAGAAGGCAATGGATGGAGAGTTCACCGACGTGGTGGAGACCAGCCACCAGAGATGACCTTCACTGGAGGTAACGGAGATGTGGACCGTCACAATGTAGCGATGACTGTTGGAGGTGACCCTGAAACTTGGCACCACGTGGCTGCAGTAACAGATTCATCTGTGAGTGAGCAGATTCTTTATCTTGATGGTGAAGAGGTCGCTCGTAAGTCCGGT
>CALDGA010000073.1 GCA_937942085.1 uncultured Flavobacteriales bacterium | reverse complement strand
CGGTGCAAAGCTTCCTTATTCCAGAAGTGTATGACTATCTTGTACTTTCTCATGCCTAAATACACTTAATTTCTAAGAGAAAATCCATTGACATTTCCATTCTAAAATCATTTTGCAGTTTTCAACGATTCTTCAGATATTACTTGCTTTAAGAAACCAGTTAAGCGTTCATGAGCACTATTAAGACAGGAGTTAATCATGAAAAACTTAATACTATCCCTATTCTTAAACCAGAAACAACTAGCAGAAAGGTGGCTCATGTCAGAACGCACTCTAGAAAGGTGGCGCTGTCAGGGCATAGGACCAGCGTTTGTCAAATTAGGCGGCAAAGTAGTCTATCACCTTACCGACATTGAAGAATTTGAAAAAGGAAATAAGCGATATTCAACAAGCGAGTAATATGAGTCCATAGTATAAAAACTACAACATGAAACCTATGTTATTGATAAAACTTTGTATTTCGTTGTAACATTAGCGGTAATTAGAACTGAGCAATCACTCAATGAAGCGCCTACTTTCCATTCTCATAACAGTAATATTACTGTTTTCTAGCTCAAGCTATGCAGCAGATAACTTAATCTCTGCTGCTTCACAGTTTGATGCTAGTATGCAAATGGAATGCGATGGACATAAAGGTAATGCAGATTGTACCGCTCATGAAGATATGAACCATGATTGTCCAGCCACTTCCATATGTGGCATTTCAGTCTTCTCACTTAGCCATATGCACTTCTCTTTTCTACAAAGAAATGCGAAAACGATAAACCTTCCCCCAATTATTGATTATCAAAGCATAATCCCCCCGCACTCCCAAAAACCACCCATATATTCCTAAACCGTGCACGGAGCATTCACTCCTGCTAGCCAAACATTAACTCCTAATCGTTAATATAAGTGTGCCCTATTAGGTCACATTAGGAATTTTGGATGATGCCTTTAATAAGGAATAAATCAGCACGACGCATACGCTGGCTGCTTGTCGTTCTAACTAGTAGCCTAATCATTGGCTGCAGCAACGAAACAGCCGAAAAATGGTACTCAATAGAAGATGTTACTGCTGGGCAAGAAATTTTCGCCAACAACTGCGCCAACTGCCATGGCCAACAGGGAGAAAGTGTCGAAAACTGGAAACAACTGGACGACACTGGCAAATACCCTCCGCCACCACTCAATGGTAGCGCTCACGCATGGCACCATTCTTTAGCTGCACTGACGCGCCAAATAAGCGACGGTGGTGAACGTTTAGGCGGCTATATGCCAGCCTTCAAAGAACAATTAACTGAACAAGAAATTCGCCAAGTCATTGCTGCTATGCAAGACACATGGCCTGATGAAATTTATAACAAATGGGTAGAAATAGATGAACGTAGCCTTTAAACCAAAAAACATAATAGCAATGCTATTTATTATAGTTTTCTTTTTATTCGCCATAACACTGACTAGCGGCAAAGCCTTAGCCCATCAACAATCGATCGATGAATATATTGAGTCGCCAGAGTTCGTGGATAAAGTTGAGCACATCATTGTGGATTTCATTAAGAAACAGCAACGCCTTCAGCAACAAGCTGAAGTACAAGCTCAAATGCAAAGAGGCAATAACATTCCTGCGGTTGATCCCGAAAAAGATCGCATTCGTGGTGATATCACTGCTGAATACAGTTTGATTGAATACTCCGACTTTGAATGTGCCTACTGCAAACGATTTCACGCTATCGCCAGTAAGTTTGAACAACAACACGATGATGTGAATTGGGTTTACCGTCATTACCCCTTGGAATTCCACAACCCTTTAGCGGCGCAAGAAGCAGAAGCTTCTGAATGTGCCGCTGAACAAGGCGGTAATCCAGCATTTTGGCAATACGCTGATCTCATCTTCGCCAATTCAACCTCCAACGGTAAAGCCGTGAAAGACGGGCAGCTAGCTGGCTACGCGAAGCAGTTAGGGTTAAACCTAAATAACTTCAATAGTTGCATGAATGAACACCGAACTGCCGATATTGTAAACCAACACATTATTCAGGGCCGCGCCGCGAATATCCAAGGCACGCCGGCTAATTACCTAAGACATAACCCAACTGGCATGACCCTTGAAATTCCTGGTGCACAACCTCTTAAAAATCTCAACGCGGCACTACAACAGCTCAAACAACGAGCCTCTCAAGCGCAATAAATGGTAGAACAACATGAAATCATTAATCACAACCCTTATAGCAGCTACCATCGCTGTTACACCAATTTATTCGCTCGCGGACCATAAACCATATCACGTCGACGTCCAAGTGCCAGAACTATCGGATCGTTTAGCCAAAGGTCAAAAAGTCTTTAACGTCAATTGTGGCGGCTGTCATGGTATTAACGGAGCAGGCAGCACCAGTGGTCCACCTCTCATACACGACATCTACAATCCTGGACACCATGGTAACAATGCTTTTATTCGAGCTATGCAAAATGGCGTTAGAAGTCATCACTGGCCCTTTGGTGATATGCCAGCACAAAAACAAATGGGGCTCGGAGACATGATGCATGTCA
This sequence comes from uncultured Flavobacteriales bacterium, assembly GCA_937942085.1. Lineage (GTDB taxonomy): Bacteria > Bacteroidota > Bacteroidia > Flavobacteriales > Schleiferiaceae > UBA10364. The sequence goes on along the minus strand of CALDGA010000073.1, from coordinate 18,326 downwards.
TTCGCTTCATCCGTGAAACACAGGATCATAACGGTATCAAAACCAAGGCGCATAATATGTAGCTCACCAATTTAAACCCTAAATGGAGGGATTGATTATGATGATCGGTAGTACTTTATTATTTTTACTTGTTGCCTATCTGGTGTGGAAGCTAATACTGGATAACAACAAACAAGATTCGGCAAAACCAAGCGCCAGACAACTGTTGGATGAACGCTTTGCCAAAGGTGAAATAGACCAAGACGAATATCAAGCAAAAAAATCCCTTCTGGATAAAAACCATGAGACGTAGACAATTATTATCTTACGGGGCCATCTCTTTACTGACGCCTTGGCCCAATTTGCTTCGCGCATCCGAGGGAGCTAGCCCTTGGCTGGCTCCAGCTACAAGTCAATCTGGACAATTCAAACTGGCTCCCCAAGCCAGCCAATGGCAACTTGCACCAGAATTACCTAGTACCGATATATGGACTTATGCTGAAAACAGTTTTAGCCCTGTCATTTCCGTACAACAGGGCGACACCCTAGATGTGCAAGTGACTAATAAATTGATGGAAAGTACCAGCGTACACTGGCATGGTATCCGCGTGCCCAACAATATGGATGGCGTCCCCGGCATTAGCCAACCACCAATAGCCCCCGGTGAATCATTTAATTATCAATTTAAAGTAGACGATGCCGGAACCTATTGGTTTCACCCGCATATTAATAGCACAGAACAACTAGGTCGTGGGCTGGTGGGTGCGTTGGTGGTTCAGGAGTCCTCCTATCCTGTTGATAGAGACGAGGTAATACTGCTAAACGATTGGTTGGTTGATGAAGAATTAAATATCATCGACCAGTTTTCATCGCCAAGAGACATGTCCCACGATGGCCGTTTTGGCAATGTCATTACCGTTAACGGTAAATATCGCCCAACATTTCATTTAAGGCCTAACGAAAGAGTTAGATTTCGATTTATCAATGGCGCGACTGCGCGCATCTTTAGGCCCTCATTACCACAACAAGTAAAGGCCTACATCATTGCCATTGACGGCCACCCGATTGAACCTAAGCCATACACTGGCCAATTACTAGCCCCTGGCATGCGCTGCGACATCGTAGTGGATGCGGGCTCTACTGCAAGTGAAACCGTGATGGGCGATACTGCCTATGAACCTACGGGCATTTGTCGCTGGTTAGTGAGCGGCCAAGCGGTGCGGTCAGCGCCTTTAACCAATCCACCACCCAGATTATCTGATAATCCCATTGCTAAACCAGATCTGAATAGAGCCATCGATTTGGAACTACGACTTGATGGCGGCGCCATGACCATGGCAATGATGAAAGGCATGCAGAGCGGGCAATATTGGTATCTAAATGACCAGCAAATCGATCAGGATACATTATTAAATAAACCCTTAATGAGTTTGCAGCTACATCAAAGCTACCGCATGAAAATCGTCAACAACACGCGTTTTGCTCATCCTATGCACCTACACGGCCACACTTTCCAGATTCTGCAAGATATCCCGTATTGGACCGACACGGCTTTGGTGATGCCAGGACAAACGACGGAAATCGCCTTTGTCGCTGACAACCCCGGTATCTGGATGCTGCACTGCCATGTTGTAGGTCATCAGGCCTCTGGCATGATGGCAAGCATAGAAGTAGTGTAAGAAAACTGTAAATTTTGTGGACAAAGCCAAAACGATTTTATTTAATACCCTCATGATTCAAACTATCACGCCAGCTCTGCTCAAGCGCATTGCGCTGTTGTCAATGTTGCTATTAACCATAGCAACACTAGGTAACGCCGTGGCCAATAAACTGCCTCACTCAGTTGCTGATAAAGAGCACATTGAATCTATCACCAGCACAGATTGTACAACCTGTGAAAGTGCTATGTGGCTGGACGCTCCATGCGCTAATGAAGGTGACAATACCCATGACCATAATCATCAAAGCCAACACCACTGCCAGTCAAGCAGTCTCTTCCTTACTAACATTAGTTCAGCCATAACTAATTCTATTAATTCAGTGCAATTCTCTGATTACACTGCCGTATTTAGCCTTAACCCAACGGCACCACACACACGCCCTCCAAAATCAATTTCCTAACGACTTAACAGAATCTGTCTGATTCAACTAAGTGACGCTATCACATTCATTCTATTAAACATGATTGCTTGAGGTTCAGGCTCGCAGAAAGAATGTATTAACTAATGGCGTATGCACAGCTTATTTAGCAATTTTTAGGAAATTATCATGCACAAATCGGCTTTTGATGTTACCCGCAAGCTCATTCTTGTAACGGGCACCGATGATGCTCATTTAACGCCAGACCTCCTTGAACTAGATGGGTGTCATGGAGTAACTAAACGAAACGACCATACCTACTTCATCAAATATGACGCCTCACAGATGCAGTTTTGTGACGTCGAGGTCGTGCTTACATCACTCGGCATAAAGCTCAACAATTCTTTCTTCAATCGATTGCGCGTATCGAGATATCGATTTGAAGACAACAACGCTTATCAAAACTCAATTAGTAAACCTCGGGCCTGCTGCAATAAACGCCCGACCCAACCATAAAAACAACATTGGAGTTCAACATGCCTAAAACTACAACCATCACTAAGTCTGCTCTTTTAGTCATAGCCATTGCTGGCTCCGGCTTTGCCATAGCTCACGGAGGTGCCACGGGTATCGTCAAAGAACGTATGGATGACATGTCCGCCATGGGTAAAGCCATGAAAACCATCGTCAAACAGCTTAAAAATAAAACCTCAATGGATGCTGGGGCCGTCATTCAATCGAGCCAGCTGATTGTTAAACATAGCAGTATGATTCCACAGATGTTTCCCCAAGGCACGCATGGCAAACCAAGTGAAGCGTTGCCTGCTATTTGGACAAATTGGAATGACTTCACAGCTGCGGCCGATAAGACCAAAGATGAGGCTAATAAATTACAGCAACTAATGACGTCAGAAGCCTCCCGTCCACAGCTAATGAAACAATTCGCCACTTTAGGCAAGACTTGTAAGGGCTGCCACACAGACTTCCGAGCAGCTAAGGAGTAGGATATGCGGATCATTACTTATATGACTCTGTCATTGGCCGCCTTGCCGCTAAGTTGGGCCAACGCCGCTCAAAATCAGCAAAGTGATAGTGAAAAAGGCGCTTATATCTTCGACTTAGCTGGCTGCGCTTCGTGTCATACAAAAGACAAACCCTTAGCGGGTGGACTTGCGATGGAAACCGATTTTGGAGTGTTTTACACCCCAAACATCAGCCCAGATAAGGAGTTCGGTATTGGCAGTTGGTCACAAACCGATTTTAATCGCGCACTTAGAGAGGGCGTCAGCCCGGCGGGAGAACACTACTTCCCTGCCTTTCCCTACACGTCCTATCGCTGGATGAGTGACGAAGACCTACGCGTATTAAAGGTATATATAGACAACCAGCAAGCCGTAAAGATAGCGAATCAAAAACACGATCTTGCCTTTCCATTTAACCAACGAGGGCTAATGGGTTACTGGAAGTGGCTGTTTGTTGATCCGATGCCAGTCCCCGGTAGTGACAGCCAAGATCCGCAAATACAACGCGGGGCGTACATCGCTAACGCTCTCACCCATTGTGCCGAATGCCATACTCCAAGAAGTCTCCTTGGCGGCCAGCGTACCATCGGCATGATCGGGACAACTAACGGTCCAGAGGGTGAGTCGGTGCCTGGCCTTGTTGGACCAAAGGCCAGTTTCGTCCAATGGAGCAAAGACGATATTGCCACCTTACTCGAACTTGGTATGACACCAGAAGGTGATTTTGTCGGCGGCAGCATGTCACACGTTATTGACAACAGCACCGCCAAGTTAACACCGGAAGACAATCAGGCATTAACCGCCTATTTATATCAGTTAAATAACTAATCACCTACCCCTAGATCCTAGGTTGCATACCAATTCGATTGGTTTGCAACCTACCGATTGGAGAATTTTATGATCGCCGAAATTGGGCAAATCACGTTAATCATGTCCCTCTGCCTGGCTGCTTTATTAGCTGTCCTTCCAATGCTAGGCACCTATACAGGGCAGGGTCGACTTATTACTTCTGCACAACCTTTAACATTTGCTTTAGTCACCATGCTAAGCATTTCCTTTGCTACCCTTGTGCTCACTTTTCTATTCGATGATTTTAGCGTGCAATATGTAGCGCAAAACTCCAATCGACTACTACCGGCATTCTATAAAGTAAGTGCCACCTGGGGTGGGCATGAAGGTTCTTTACTATTGTGGATTTTAATCCTTAGCTTATGGACGGGGGCAGTGGCTTTGTTTGCCCGCCAGTTGCCCATCATATTGTATGCGCGCATTTTATCGGTGCTAGGTATAATTGCCGTTGGGTTCATCGCTTTTTCACTGTTTACTTCAAACCCATTTATCCGCTATCTACCTGAATTCCCACTTGAAGGTGCCTCTTTAAATCCTCTACTTCAGGATATCGGCTTAATACTGCATCCCCCGCTGCTTTACATGGGCTATGTTGGCTTTTCGGTGGCTTTTGCCTTCGCCGTAGCAGCGCTACTAGATGGTAAGCTAGATAGTGCATGGTTACGCTGGTGTCGTCCATGGTCACTAGTGGCCTGGTTATTTCTTACTCTTGGCATCGTATTAGGTAGCTGGTGGGCATACTATGAACTAGGCTGGGGAGGCTGGTGGTTTTGGGATCCGGTAGAAAACGCGTCCTTTCTTCCTTGGCTAGCGGGCACCGCACTGATTCATTCATTGTCGGTGTCGGAAAAACGTGGCCTATTTAAGAACTGGACGGTGCTATTAGCCATCATCACCTTTAGCCTAAGCTTATTAGGTACCTTTCTGGTACGTTCAGGCGTATTAACTTCTGTGCATGCCTTTGCCTCAGACCCAGAGCGAGGATACTTCATATTATGGTTACTAGGCATTACTGTTGGCGGATCTCTTAGCCTCTACGCTTGGCGAGCATCAACCGTCAGAAGCCAAAACCGTTACGCTTTGCTATCTAGAGAAAACTTTCTTTTGATTAATAATGTTTTGCTTATGGTAGCCACCTTTGTAGTTCTGCTCGGCACCCTCTACCCACTCATCGTGGAAGCTTTTAACCAAGGCCCATTAAGTGTAGGCCCTCCCTATTTCAACGCTATTTTCGTGCCCTTGGGTATTATTATCATGCTGTTATTAGGAATAGGCACCGTACTAAGATGGAAACAGAACTCATTGACGGATGTACTCTCTCGGCTTACTTCATCAATAGTCATTTCGATCATCTTTGGACTTGCTTTTAATCTGTTAGTTTTTGCAGAACTGAACTTCTCTGTAGTCCTTGCTGGTGTTTTATGTGCATGGATCGTCCTCACCACATTGGTAGACATACGGCATAAGTTGCGCAACAAAGCTTGGTTAAAAGGTTTTCTGTCGCTCCCCCTCAGTTACTTAGGCATGGTACTGGCCCATGTAGGCCTTGGACTTACCGCCCTTGGTATTGCCGTAGTAAGTAACTTTGCCATAGACAAAGACCTGCGCATGTCTATAGGCGAATCCGTCACAGTCGGAGCCTATGAATTCGAACTAATGAGCATAGACGATGTTATGGGGCCCAATTACACCTCAAAACAAGGAATTATTGCGCTTTCAGGGGAGGGGGAAATAACAGCTTATATTCATCCTGAAAAGCGACGTTACATACCTTCTGGCCAAGTCATGACGGAGGCCGCGATCAGTGCTGGATTAAGCAAAGACATATACGTGGCCATGGGTGAAGAAATAGACAATGGCACATGGGCTATGCGTATCCATATCAAACCCATGGTGCGCTTCATTTGGCTTGGCGGCTTAATGATGGCCCTTGGTGGATTGCTTGCTGCTTGGGATAAGCGCTACAGAAGAAAGCTCAAGCAACTTGCGCAGCAACCATCTTCACTGGAGGTTCAGCCATGAGAAAATCAATTCAACGTGTCTGGCTCATACTACCAGTCGTCATCATCTTTATCATTGGCGGCTTCCTCTATCAAGGTTTGGGCAAAGATCCTTCTATTCTTCCGTCAAACCTAATCAACCAGCCTTGGCCTGAATTTTCTGCTGAGAACCTGTTTGATGCCACTAAGATGGAGACCAAACAAAGCTTTGTAGGAGAACCGGCGTTAGTCAACGTGTGGGCCACTTGGTGCCCGACCTGTAAAGCCGAACATGAGTTCTTAAATACCTTAAAACAACAGGGAGTTAAGGTGTTAGGAATTAACTACCATGATGAGCGCCAACTTGCGATTAAGTGGTTAGCTGAATTAGGCAACCCCTATGACATTACCGTGTTTGACCCTAACGGCGTATTAGGCATTGAATTGGGCGTTGTCGGCGCACCAGAAACCTATCTCATTGATGCCGATGGCACCATCATCGCAAAACATATCGGTGAGTTAAACAGCCGCAACTGGCCTGACTTAGAATCCCAGTATTTAACCTTAATGAGGGACTATAACAATGCTAAATAGTCCATCATTTCAAATCATCATCATGTCTACCCTAATCCTGTTAGGGGGCTCTGGCAGCGCCTATGCGGGTATCGAAGTTTACAACTTCAGTAATCAAGAATTGCAGACACGGTTTGAAAACCTAAGCCAGGAACTACGCTGCCCCAAATGCCAAAACCAAAATTTAGCCGGATCCGATTCTCTCATAGCAAATGATCTAAGAAGCCTCATTAAGCAACAGCTAGAACAGGGACGCAGCGATGCTGAAATAAAATCCTATCTAGTGGCCAGATACGGTGACTTTATTCTGTATAAGCCACCATTCAAGCCCTCTACCCTATTGCTATGGAGCATGCCGTGGTTTGCCTTTTTACTTGGCATCATCATTATTCTACGACTAAGGAGAAGCAACAAAAACAGCCCTATTAATCACATTAGTAAATCTGAATTAGAACAACTGGTAAACAAGACAAGTAAAAGGATTCATTCACATGATTAATACCGTTTCAAATATTTGGGCAGCCGTGGGGTTAATAATCATGCTAGGTTCGCTCTTTGTTTTAGCTGCGGCCATATTTCCTGCCCAAAGCTGGTATCGCCGTCAGCACGATCGACAAGCATTCGATCTACAACTACATGAAGAACGGCTGCAGGAGCTGCAAACAGCCTATCACCATCAAGCGATTTCTACTGTCCAATACCAAGAGCAGGAAGCGGAGTTAAATCAACAACTGTATACCGATATTAAGCACGATAACGCCACCTTTAAATTAAACAACCAAGGGCGCTATCTGCTACTGCTCAGTGTCATAATCATGGCGTTTGCAGCCGTTAATTTGTATCAAAAATTGGGCGCTCTAGAACAAATATCAGCCTGGCAGGCTAGAGAGATAACGCGGGATATCCTGAGCAAGGCGAATGACAGTAATGAACTGGAAATCGAGCTTAAGCAAGCACTTGCCCAAACACCCGCTAACGCCGAAGGTTGGTATATGCTAGCCAATGTGCAAATGCAGAACAATCAATTTGACGAGGCCCTAGTTTCCTTTGAGCAAGCTTTTATCTACATTCAGCAAAATTCGGCATTACACAACAACCTCGCAGGTACCTATGCCCAAGCTTTGTTTCATATAGACAACCAGTTTTCTGAGCGGGTGGAACGAGCCATTAACAGGGCCCTAGACATTAATCCGAACAACATTTCGGCACTCAGTTTACAAGGCATAAAAGCGTTCGAAACGGAAGATTACCAACAAGCGATCTATTATTGGCAACAGGCGCAAGAAAAAGCTGGGGATGAAGAAGTCTCAGCACTGCAAGCAGGTATTGATCGGGCAAAACGCAACTTAGCTGATACGGGGGTTAGCAATGAAATAAGCCTCAATATGTCTATTCAATTAGCCAAGGGCCTAAACCTACAAAACAAAACTACTGCGAAGCAACCCGTGATCTTTGTCTATGCAAAAGAAGCCGGGCAACGCGCCCCTTTACTAGCACGCAAGATTGACAATATAAGCTTACCAATGCAAATCAGCTTAAGTGCCAAAGACGCCATTAGGGGCAAGGTCAATCTTACCGACTACGAGGACTTGGATTTTGGTGCCCATATTTCTTTTGATGGCACCGCTATTAGAAAATCAGGTGATTTCTATGGCGAACTTAAGGCCATTCAACTATCAGCTGATGACAGCCAACAAATCAATGTGATCAATTTAACCATTGATCGCATCGCACCTTAAACTCAAAGTAACTAACATAGAGGATACCTACCATGAAACAGGAAACCGAAATAGTAGCGGTAACGGCAATCGAGCCAACTAAAACCAATTCCATCAAACAACATCATTTGCTCATGGGTGCCTGCGTGGTGGCCATGATTCTACCATTTGTACTGACGCGCTCTTTTGACAGCGAATGGTTGGGTTATGCAGCTTTGGCTTTATGCCCTTTACTGCACATCTGGATGATGAAAAAAGGCAAAAACTGCCATAAATAAGCCAATAACCGACAAAAGGGGCCCATTACAGGCCTGATGGTGGCGGACCGTCCTGGCTCACCTTTTTAGGCCATTCAAAAGATAGTTTATGGAGCATCGACTTCTTTCGCTGTGAATCGGCGCTTCTTAAAAGCCACTGGGTGCTAGCAGTAATGGACCAGCATACAAGACGGATCATTGGTTTCGGCATTCAAAAAGGTAGCGTTGACGGTATTAACCTATGCCGCATGTTTAATCAGGCTACATCCGGTATCTCAAAGCCAACTTATTTAAGTAGTGATAATGACCCACTATTTCGCTACCATCGATGGCAAGCCAATCTTCGCATCATGGATATACAAGAAATCAAGTCCATACCCTATGTGCCCCAATCTCACCCATTCGTAGAAAGGCTCATAGGGACAGTGCGGAGAGAATGCTTAGATAAAATCTTATTTTGGAATGAACGAGACCTAGCTAATAAGCTAGAGCAGTTTCGTGTCTACTACAATGAAAATCGCGCGCATTCCTCATTGGATGGATTTGCACCCGAAGATTTTGATGAGAAAAAGCACCAAGAAGCTGCTAGTTTAGCTGACTTTGGATGGCAAAAACATTGCCGAGGTCTTTTCGAGCTGCCCGTTTCCGTTTAAACTGAGAATTCGCCAAGGACAGCTGATCGATGAAGAGTTGCAGGCGGGCAGCTAAGCCAGTGTCTACAAGAGGAACCAACATATGAAACATGTTCTTGCGCCTACCTTATTAGCGCTGACCATCAGTAACAGCGTTGTCGCAAATGCGGCGAACCCGGTTTGGCTCGAAGGTAAATCGGAGACGGTTTATGAGATTACTGTTTATCGAAGTGCCTCCTGTGGTTGCTGTAAAGGCTGGATAGAACACCTTGAAGATCATAACTTCGCCGTCAAGGATGTCGTGGTTGACGATGTGAATCCGTATAAAGAGCAGTTGGGCGTTCCCCCCGAAGGGGCGTCCTGCCATACGGCTAAAGTCAACGGTAAGGTGATCGAAGGGCATGTCCCGGCACAAGACATTAAGGCGTTGCTCAATTCAGGTTCCGACATCCGACTGTTGGCCGTACCCGGCATGCCGTCGGGTGGTCCGGGCATGGACATGGACGGCGCTAGAAAGGACGCCTTCAAGGTCTACGCGGTTGGTAGCGATGAAAAGGTCAGCATCTTCAACGAATACAGTCAGTATTGATGTAGGACTTTGATGGAAGTATCGCTGTATTTCCCCGTGAGGTGGGCTAACGAACGCAGGTGTTTATGAGTGACGTTACAGATAAAAATCAGGAGGCTTATGGCAACACAGAGTGGTTGTTAATCTTTGGCTGTTGGATTTTGGCGACAGTTGCCGTGCTAGGAAGCTTGTTTTTCAGTGAAGTGATGGGGCTACAGCCCTGTGTGCTTTGCTGGTACCAGCGGATTTTTATCTATCCGTTGGCGGTTATTTTTCTGGTTGCGCTGTTTCCCCTGGATAAACGGGTGGTCCGCTACGCGCTTCCGCTGGCTGTGATTGGTCTGGGGTTTGCGGTCTACCACTACCTTTTGTATTCCGGCTATATCCCGGAAGACTTGCAGCCCTGTAGTCAGGGTGTCTCTTGCGCGGAAATCAATTTGGAGCTGTTCGGGCTTATTACCATCCCCATGCTCTCGATTTGGGCCTACAGCGCCATCATCGCATTACTGTTAATTTTCAGACAACGGACTCAGTCATGAACAAGAAGCTAATCGTCTACGTCACAGGCGTTTTGCTGCTCGCCCTATTTGGTGTTGCAGCCTACCTACTCGAAAGCCAGAAAACAGCGGGTATCACCGAAATCGCCAGCGATCCCTCTATCATGAAGCGGTACTATTCGCCCACCATGGGGCCTGCCAATGCCAAGGTGACGATCGTAGAGTTTTTTGACCCCGCCTGTGAAACCTGTCGAAAGTTTCATCCCTACGTAAAACAGTTGATGGAATCGAATCCAGGGCGTGTCAACGTCGTGATGCGGTATGCGCCGTTCCATCAAGGGTCTGACTACGTTGTCAAAATACTCGAGGCAGCGAAAATGCAGGGCAAATTCTGGGAAACGCTTGAAGCGGCTTATGAAGCGCAACCCTTCTGGGCCCAGCATGGCAACCCTCAGCCTCAGAGCCTTTGGAGCTATCTAGGCGGTGTTGGGCTTGATATCGAGAAGGCTAAAAAGGATATGCAGAGCCTGATGTTCGAGAAGCGTATCCAACAAGATCTGGAAGATGCCAGAGCACTGCAGGTCACCAAAACACCAAGCTTTTTTGTTAACGGCAAGCCGCTAAAAACGTTTGGCTATCGGCAGTTGAAGGCGTTGGTTGAGTCCGAGGTGAGTGATAATTACCACATGTGAGCCCATAAGATGGAACGTCGGGGTTGGGTATTGACGGAGATGGTTGTAGACGTGGCTGGGGGATAGTGCTTACCCCTCAGGCTTTTCTACTGGTGAGTTTGTTATGAAACAATTACTGCTTTTTCTGCCGTTACTTATTGTGATCGGATTGGGTTTTTTCCTATGGAAGGGCCTGTACCTTAATCCGAAGGAACTGCCCTCCGCGCTGATCGATAAGCCTGTCCCGCAGTTCGAGCTCCCCTGGCTCGAGAAGCCCGGTCAGACCCTTACCCAGGAGGTTTTCAAGGGTAAAGTCAGTCTATTAAACGTATGGGCCACCTGGTGCCCCTCCTGCAGAACCGAACATCCGTTCCTGATGGAGTTAGCCCACAGAAGAGCGGTACCAATCTATGGGGTCGACTACAAGGACGAGGCTACAGCGGCGCAGAGATGGCTATCGGAGTTAGGTAACCCTTATGTCGCCAATATTGTCGATGAGAAAGGAACGCTTGGACTCGATCTTGGTGTTTACGGTGCGCCGGAAACCTACATTGTCGATAAGAAGGGGATTATCCGTTATCGGTATGCTGGTCCACTAACCGATGTCATCTGGAAAAGGGATCTACTTCCCGTCTTTGAGCGGCTCGAAAATGAGTGAGCTTCGGTTTCAGTTTACGCGCAGTGTAGCCGTCAAAGGTGGCAGCCGAACCCTGCAGATCTTGTTGGTATCTTTGTTCGCGCTATTACTGGATCAGTCAAGTAAGTGGCTGATGCTTGTTTACTTGGGGGATGTAGCTCAGGTCGTAGAGGTGACACCCTTCTTTAACTTACGGCTGGGCTTTAATACCGGCGTCAGTTTTGGCTTGTTTCAGGAGTTCTTTGAAAGTGCGCCACAACTGCTGGCGCTTATCAGCCTACTGATTGTCGTCGTGCTCCTGATCTGGGCCTGGCGTACCGATCGTAGCGTTGAGCGGATTGGTCTTGCCGTCATTGCCGGTGGTGCTCTGGGTAATATCATTGACCGATGGCGCCAGGGTGCGGTAACCGATTTTCTAGATTTCCATTGGGCGGGCTGGCACTGGCCTACATTCAATGGCGCCGATATCTTCATCTGTATGGGTGCGATTTTCCTACTGCTATCCGGCTTAGGGGGCGATAAACCAGCGGGCCACGTAGGGGATATAAATCGTTGATTCAGGTTGCCAGAGCCAGGGCCGTCGAGGGTTCAACCGCACTTTTCGTCCGTACCCGAAGAAACCTGCTGGTCTGGCTTGGTATTGTTCTTGTCGTCTATGCCTGTCTGAACTACTGGGGTGATCTTCCGTTTCGATCGCAGCCAGAACCTGTCCAGGAAGACAGGCAAGATCGCTCAATGCGCGTTAAGCACAAAGACTCTACCTCGCCAGATGCCAGTGCCTTGGTTGAATTGGTGGCAGTAGCCAAGACAGGGGATACGCTTGACGGTCTGTTGAAGCGGACGGAGCTACCCGCGGAAGTACGCGCAGCCGCCATTCGCGCCTTATCCTCTGAGTTCAACCCCAAAGAACTTCGACCGGGTCATGAAGTTGTTGTGCGTAGTGACGAGCAAGAAGGTGAACCTAAAGAGCTGGTGTTAACCATCGATGCAGGTGTAAAAATCTTGGTTACATTAGACGATATTGCTTCAATACAGCGTATTGAGCCGGATCTGATTGCACAAGAACATGCGACAACGTTTGAGCTGAACAGCTCCCTTTACGCCTCGCTCAAGAACGCAGACGCCCCAACCCGCTTTGCTACAGATCTATCGCTGATGCTCAATCCCCTCGTCCCTTTCAACCGGGCCTTTAAAGGTGGAGAGGTGTTCAACATCCTGTGGCATGAATATCTCCTACCGGACGAACGTGAAGCGAAGCCTCCGGCAATAAAATACGTCCGCATTCAAATGCCAGAGAGGGTTATCGAGCTTGTCCGCTCCAGCGACAGTGACAATCATGCCCGGATATACGAGAACGGTGAGTTAGTTCGCACACTTGTCATTCCCGTCGAAGAAGGACAGATTTCATCGGCTTTCGGCCCGCGAGAACACCCAGTGTTTGGAAACGTTCGTCAGCATACTGGAGTAGACTACGCCGCACAGCGCGGCGCGCCTGTATCGGCTGTTGCAGCAGGTGAAGTTATTTTTATGGGGCGTCGTAAAGGATATGGCCGGGTTATCGATATAGAGTATTCAGCCGGAGTTGTGGGGCGATACGCACACCTAGAAGACTTTCAGCCCAATCTAACAACAGGCAGTATCGTTTCGACTGGCGAGATCATCGGTAGCGTTGGAAGTACAGGCACGACAACGGGTCCGAACCTGCATTATGAGATCCTGCGCAATGGGCGGCCCATGGACCCGCTCTTTGGTTCAAGAACAGTACTGTCTTCTTTGACTCCGCCTATAGGACCAGAACAGAGTGACCTTCAAGGCATGCGCTATACGTTTAGCCAAACGTTGATGGATTAAGTGGTTGAGGTTATCAGTGGCGGCTTTGTCGCCGGTCCGGCCACACCATCCGTCCTTCTTTATGTCCGCTCCGCCTGTTCGAGGGGCTGCGGGTTATCTGGTGGGCGGAGAAGGGGGTTCGGCTGCTTTGTCGACACTCCAGAAATCCCATGGAGCAGCGGAAATCGCTGCTTGCGGTATGAGTTGTGCCGAGGTGCGGGCCGCTCGAAGCTGCTCAACGCAATTTGCTACCGGTCACATAACTTGAACCCGATTCAATCTAAAAGCCCGGGTCCGGAGAAAGCTCTGTCCGCTTTCATGATTCTGGTGAGCTTTGCGGATTGAAATCGTAGCAGGATCTCAAAGGTTCCTATGGGGGAAATGCCAAGCTTTGTGCTTTGTTGTTGGAGGCATTGACTGAGCTAATCAGTATTTATGGCCCCGCTGTACAGCAGCCCGCTAAAGGTGTTCAGTTTATTGACCGTTGCCACCCTACCTGATCAACAACAGTGATGCTGTTGATCGATAGATGAATATTGATGTATCAAAAAAACAGATTATCCAGGCAGGTATATGAGAGTCTGAGAGACTATTTTACGATGCTCACAAGCGCTCACGACGCCTTTTTCTCCGCTATCTGCTCACCCAGTTTTTCACGCACAACACTCCAGATTGATTGAAGTATTAAATTAAACAGTATTGTAAAAAAAATATAATTATTCCTTACAATTGAGATTGCGACTTATCTGCTGGATGCCTCTTGCTCAAACATTTGGAATGATCAGCCAAGACTTCAATAATTCGACATTCCTCTACATTTCCACCTTCGCATTCAGAAACCATTCGCTTTAATTCTCTTTCAATTGAACGCAATCGTGAAATCTTCTCTCTCACATTTACAAGATTTTCTTTTGCAATTGTATTTACCTGTTCACACGGTTGGGATGGTTGATCGGAAAATGAAAGTAGCTGCCTAATATCATCTAAACTGAATCCCAATTCACGGCTATGGCGAATGAAAATCAGACGAATTGCCTGATCATCAGTATAGATGCGACGGTTACCGCTTGTACGTCTCGTATTTGTCAACAATCCGATTTTTTCGTAATGCCTGATTAACTGTACCGTACAACCAGCTTGTTCAGCTAGATCGCCAATAGAAAGTTCTTTTGTTTTCATTAAAATTATCTCTTGCTCCTACAATGGTTGTAGATAGTAACATTGTAAAACAATTCAATTCCAGTCAACATTTTCATGGAAAGCCCATTTTGGGCAGGAGGTTTATATGAGTGCTGGTTGCTGTGGGCATAAAGCCGAATTCGATGGTGTTTCAGATGAATTCAAGCGGGCATTATGGCTCGTGATCGCAATAAATGGTTTAATGTTTATTGTAGAAATGTTTGCTGGCGCTTTTGCAGGGTCAAAAGCTTTGCAAGCGGATGCCCTTGATTTCCTTGGTGACACTTTGACATATGCAATTAGTTTGTATGTAATAGGCATGTCTTTAAAAGTTCGCGCAACAGCAGCCCTAATTAAAGGGGGTAGTCTTGCATTAATGGGGCTTTGGGTATTTGGGTCAACAGCATACCAAGTTCTGGTATTAGGCGTACCTTCAGCAACAGTTATGGGAGGTATTGGCGGACTCGCGCTTTTAGCTAATCTTGCAAGTGTAGTTCTTCTTATGCGTTTTAAAGACGGCGATGCAAATGTTCGATCAGTGTGGTTATGTAGTCGTAATGATGCCATTGGTAACATTGCAGTAATTGGCGCAGCAGGCGGTGTCTATCTTACAAACTCTGCGTGGCCCGACCTTGCAGTTGCCACCCTTATGGCTGGTCTTTTCCTTTGGTCCGCTGTTCAGATTGTCCAACAAGCCTGGAAAGAAATGCAGCATCAAACTATTAATGTATGTGAAAAATAAGTGTTGAAAATCATGTACCCTATCAAATTTCAATTACCAGCGCTGTATATTGCATGGTCAATTGCATTAGTTTCAACTCTCAGTGCTCTGTTTATCGGGGAAGTGATGGGAAAGTCGCCATGCATTCTCTGTTGGTACCAGCGAATTGCGATGTTTCCCTTAGCATTTATCCTTGGCCTCGCTTGTTTACAGTCTGATTACGCTATAAGGCGATACGCAATTCCTTTGGCTGTAGCTGGTGGTGCGTTTGCTTTGTGGCATAGTTTGCTTTTTTTGGGTTTCATTCCTGAACCAATTCAGCCTTGCCAGCAAAATGGCCCATCCTGCGCTGGTGACGATCAAGTTTTATTTGGCCTAGTTCCCCTGCCTTTTTTATCATTTCTTGCATTTATCAGCATTATTATTTTGCTTAGCTACCCTTTTAGAAAGAGAATCCTATGAACCGTCCAATCATAATCTTTATGACCGCAATAGTTGCTGTTGGAATTTTTATTGCTGGGGCACTAATTTATAGTGCATCAAGTAAAAAACAGGTGTCAGCTACATCCGCCGAGAATGAAACAACGCTAGTCAGAGAACACGCCCCCGTTATAGGCCCTGCAAATGCCCCTGTAACTATTGTGGAATTTTTCGACCCTGCATGTGAAGCTTGCCGAGCTTTTTATCCTTTAATTAAAGATATTCTAGCTACTTTCGAAGGTAAGGTTCGTGTTGTAATTCGATATGCTTCTTTTCACTCACAATCAGAAGAAGCGATAAGACTGTTAGAAGCTGCACGTAAACAAGACAAGTTTGAGGTTGTATTGGAGAGAATACTTAATGTTCAACCAAAATGGGCGCCACATGGTCGTTCAGGTGATAACATATGGACCCTTTTAGAAGGTACAGGACTTGATATCGAACGAGCTAAACTTGATGCTACACATTCCGATATCAACGCCGTGCTTCACAAAGATACAACAGACATACAAACAATTGGGGTTCGGCAAACACCAACATTTTTTGTTAATGGGAAACCACTCCCATCATTCGGTGCAGAACAACTTTATATGCTTGTACGTGATGAAGTGATCAACTCTCAAAATTAAGAAAACACAGTGTTAAAGCCACATAATTAGGTACTAAATATCAAGTACAATGCCTAATCCACAACGAAAATTAACTGTATTCTGTAAAACAGTTTATACGGAGGAAACATACGTGAAGTATCATGCAATTTTTACTTTGGCGTTAGTATTTGTTTTTGGGTCAGTTCCAAGTATCGCTCAGGATATTTGGTCACTTAAAGAAATGGAAATCGAACAACCTTGGGCTAGGGCATCGATTGGCACAATCGGACCTACCGCGGCTTATATGAAAATTCACAATACAGGAACAGAAGCAGATAGATTGCTCTCTGTTAGTTCTCCATTATCAGAATTGGTTGAAGTTCATAGAACAAGTAAAAACAATGGCATGATGAGTATGGAACCTGCAGGGACAATTACTATTGCAGGTAAAAGTACAGTTGTATTGGCACCAGGTGAATTACATTTGATGCTGATGAAATTGAAAAGCCCACTAGTGAAAGGCGAGTTCATTCAAATCACCCTAAATTTTGAACGGACTGGCACTGTAACGGTCACTGCACCAATTTATGGTGTAGGAACAACTATACCAAAATAAAAAACATAGAGAGGGATAAAATGCATATCTTTAACCACAATCCCTGCTATACAAATATAACTGAGGACAATATCGAGCAAGGTCTTTCTTGCTATGGTGTTCTCTACCTTTCTTGAAATTTGAGCAATTACAGCGAACGCTATTTAAGTCAATTTCATAGATTACCTGGTGTCCTGTTATTACATACCAATGACCACCGTTAACTGGTGGGTCTACAAACTCAATAATGACATGATGGGGTTTTAATTTCGCAGGTTGAGGTTTAGAGATTGGAGGTGGGATTGGTTGGGTTGGGAGATTTAAATCATCAGCCACTTCCTTGCGTTGCTTCCAGCTCACATAACGCAGTGAGTGACGGACTTGGTGGACAATGCAAAGCTGAACCTGCGTTTCTGGATAAACAGCTTCTATGGCTTCAGGAAAGCCTTTCAGCCCATCAGTACAAGCAATAAAGATGTCATGTGAACCACGATTCTTCAATTCAGTCATGACAGATAACCAGAACTTGGCACCTTCATTCTCAGCCATCCATAAGCCGAGAATTTCCTTCTCCCCCATTTGATTAACACCTAGAGCAAGATAGACATGTTTATTCTGAACAGCGCCAGAGGCTCGGCTACGAACCACTAGGGCATCTAGGTAAACAATCGGATACACTGCATCTAATGGACGAGCCTGCCAGGCTCGTACTTCATCCATGACGGCGTTGGTAACTTGGGAGATGAAAGTCGCTGACACCTCAACACCGTAGGATAAACTAGCTATCTTTATTCATAATATCTCGAAACTATAGAGAATCACTTATTCAACTACCAAAAACTGCCCCATCATCCCAGCATCTTCGTGCTCCAATATGTGACAATGGTACATATACGGGTATTTTTCATCAGCGTAATCTTCAAAACGCATAATAATGCGTACCGTCTCTCCAGCCTTCACCAGTACAACATCTTTGCGCCCCTTCTCATTAGCAGCAGGAGGTTGTCCATTACGGTCTAATATTTGAAACTGCACATCATGCATATGAAACGGATGGGCCATCATAGACACGTTTTCTATAACCCAAATTTCCGTAGAATCTTTTTTCACCCGTTCATCAATGCGCTGCATATCCATAACCTTGCCGTTGATACTATGGCTATGCCCCGTGGCGCTCATCATGGCCATCATCCCCATCTGCATTTCAAGCTTAAAGGTTCTTGTGGTTACGGCTTGGCTTTCATCTAGCCAATTAATATCCGTCAATTTTGCAGGCAGGTCAGGCTTAGTAGAAAGGGTTTCAGCGGACCTTATTTCAAGAAAGCTAAATGCCGGTGCATTATTAATTTCACCTGACATCATATTGCCACGACCTAGCGCAATGTTAACCAAGTGAACTGGCTCTCCAGGAAACAAGTCAACTAGCACTTCTGCCCGTTCTCCAGGGGACAAAGTGAGCAACTTCACGTC
>CALDGA010000072.1 GCA_937942085.1 uncultured Flavobacteriales bacterium | reverse complement strand
ATGGCAAAAAACCGCGAATTGTTGAATGACCCCAAATGGATGGGTTATGAAATGCCTACAGGTAAAGCAACTCTTCTGGGTTATCTCATTGCAGGTATCGGATTGCTCTTGACAGTTATCTCTATCTACATGGCTCGCAGAGTTTACCGTAAACAAATGTCATGATTATGAGATGCCCTTTCAGGAGGCGAAAGGCATGAGGGGCATTGCGTTCAAAGCCTTGTGGGTCATTTTCTTTGTTATTCCCTTTATCATTGTATTTTATCGCTTTAACACTTCATACAGATATAAGTTACCTCAAAATGCGCCCTTGCGATTTGATAAGACCCTCCATGACTTCGGGGAAGTTAAGTGGGGCACTTCTGTTGATGCGAATTTTTACTTCGTTAATGCAACCCATCGTGAACTCACGATAGAACACATCACTAACAGTTGTGGTTGCACTGTTGTTTCCTTATCTGCATCTCGTTTCCGTCCTGGTGAACAGGGTGTATTAACCCTACGCTTTCTGCCAACAGGCTTCATCGGGCAAGTTACTCAGACGGTGCAAGTTTGGATTAAGGGCTACAAATCACCCATCACTCTTTACCTCAAAGCAAATGTCAATCCCTTACTACAACCGATCCCAGAGAAAATCAATTTTGGTCAAGTCCCATCCTGTCAACCTGTTGCAACTACCCTCGTTTTGAGGAACACTTCTGGCAAGCAAGTTCGTGTTACCCGCTTAGAAACCTTCAAGGAATACATAAAAGCCTCAGTGCTTAAAGATGAGGATGAACCGACTATTCGCATAGAATTGGTCAATCCACCGGTTGGCAAATTATATGACCGCTTATACATTTACACCTCTCTCCCAGAGCGTTCTCAAATTGATGTTCCCATCCAAGCAAATGTTGTTTGCAAGTGGGATTTGTCTAATACTGAATTCTTCTTCGGCTTCGTTAATTTAGGCGATCAGATAAGCCGCAAAGTAAGGGTCAACGGTCTGTCCCTTACAGCAGTTAAGAGGGTGTGGACAACGATACCCATAGCCACTGTAGATGTTGTTCTTCTCCCCAACGGCATAGAGTTAGTCGTTAATTTGGACTTAACGAAAGTGAAGGTAGAAACCTCTGAAGAGATCAAAGGCGATGTTTTCATTGAAACCAAAGACCAAAAGCAGCCACTTATCAGGTTACCTATCGTTGGTGTAATTCAAAATCCCAATCATATCGGAGGTTGCTGTCAAGGACAGCATGAAGACAAAAACTAGGCGTCGCGGGGACTTGGTAGTTATAGCAATAACTGCCAGTTGGGGTGTTTGTCTCCTAATACTGCAAATCTTGCGCTTTAATCGTTTAGGCGCATCTGCGTTTGATTTAGGCATATTTCAACAAGCCGTCTGGTTGATGTCTCAAGGCAAAACACCGTTTGTGACCGTCCGAGGAATGCACATTCTTGGAGACCACTTCACTCCTATTCTTTATTTGCTTGCCGTCCCATACCGCTTTTGGGCTCACCCATTTTGGCTTTTCCTCGCCCAAACAATTGCTTTAGCGGCAGGTGCTTTCCCACTTTATCGGTTAACCATGCGAAAAACACAACATGAGTGGGTAGCCGTTTTAGTCGCTACTGGCTACCTTTTGCACCCCGCCTTGTTTACAATGTTGCTATTTGACTTCCATCCTGTTCTACTTTCTGTCCCTTTTGTCCTTTGGGCAATGGACGCTATTGAGTCAGGACGATTTGTTCACTTCATTGTTGGTGCTTGTTGTGCAGCCTTATGTAGGCAGGATGTTGCCATCATACTGGCAGGGATTAGCATGTATGGCATTTTTGTCCGGGAACGCCGTTGGACTTGGGGTGGTTTGATTTTCAGTTTCGTTTGGTTTTGGATAGCGATGAAAATTATGACTTATCTGAGCAATACTGAACAATCTGCTTATTTATCACTATATGATCAATGGGGTAAAACACTCGCAGGTATTATTTGGGGTATTATCACTCGCCCCATTGAAGTGATTAAATCGCTAACTTTATGTCACGGGTATGTTCAGACCCCTGGCATTTACCCCCTGCTCTTAGTGGTGCCCTTCGCTCTCTTCCCCCTATTAGCGCCAGAGGTGTTAATTTGGGGATTACCCAGTTATGCTCTCATAGCGTTAAGTGAGCGCCCTGTCATGAGGGAAATTGGCTATCAATATGGGGCATTGATTGTGCCCTGGCTAGCTTTTGCCAGTGCTTTAGCATGGGAACGGCTCTTGAGATGGGGGAAAAATTTCACAATTTCATTGCGACGGCGCTGGGAGATTATACTCGCTCTGACTTGGATTAATTGCGTGATTTTGGGTGCTTGTCATTATGGATTGCCTGTTATTCAACGGTTTATGCGTGAAACTCTGCCACCAGAGGAAGCGAGAGCCATTGCGACCTTTCTTCACAAGCATATCCCGCCTAAAGCCAGTGTTACAGCCCCTACTAATCTGGTGCCACTTTTAGCTCACCGCGAGAGTGTTTATTTGTTCCCCAACCCTTTCTATCAGGTTGTTTTTGGGCCGTCAGTGGATGCTGTGAAGCAACAGATGAAACCCCAATCTTTTCGCATCACTGCTCAACAATTTTACCAAAGAATCAAGGCTGCTCCTGTAGACTTTATCGTTTTAAGAAAGCAGACAAACACTTTGCCATTACAGTTGGAAACATATGAAACTATTGCGGTCTATCTTTTATCATATCCTAAATATGGGGTTATTGCTCGTAAGGGGAACACTATCATTTTGAAGCATAAGGCGGATTTCGCACGCGGACTGCATATCTTCGGTGTTAACTTAAGGCAAATTCGTGGAGATACGAGAAAAATCACTATCGCTGTCAGCGCCATATGGAGGCAGTTGCAGGGGTAAGGGCATTGAAACACATGGACGACAAAAGGAGCGAGACAGAAGAGATGAAGATGAAAGGGAAGCAAGAGAAAAGACAATTTGTTGCCATGTGTTTTGCGCTTTGCGCCTGTCTTGCCTTTACCGCTTACTCCCTCTGGTTGCAAATGCGCCGCTATGTTCAATTGGGCGCTTATGCTTTTGACTTGGGCATCTATCAGCAAGCCGTCTGGTTAATGTCGCAGGGCAAAACTCCCTTCGTGACTGTTCGGGGAATGAACATTCTCGGCGACCACTTC
>CALDGA010000071.1 GCA_937942085.1 uncultured Flavobacteriales bacterium | reverse complement strand
ACGCTGATCAGGGCATCACAGCTCGAAAACACGCGACGCTCCAACCCCTTCTCATACCAGCGGGTCAGCGCAGTAGGATAAAACTTGCGGTAGTAGTAAATATCTGTCCACGGATCCCTGAAATCTGCGATCCATTGTATTCCTAAGTTCTTTTGAAGTTTGAGTCCAATTAATTGGGTACTGTGAGGCGGGGAAGTGGTAATCCAGTGCTGCACGCCATGTGCTTGAACAATCTTCGCAGCTGCCGCATAGGCATGTGCGTTCCAACCTTTTCGGGCATCCGGAACATAGAAATTTCCTCGAACAAATCTGGCCACTTTTTGCAAGAAGCTCACATTCGCTTCTTCCCCAGAAAAGCCGCTGAAAGGCACGGATTTCTTACCCGTCACTTTCTTATAGGCGCCAAACTTCTCTGACGTGCCGGTCCGGTGAACCGTGATGTTGGGATGCACCTCATCCAACAGTCCTTCATCGCGAAGTGGATAGGTAGCCTTGTCGGCATCGACCGTAACCACATGCAGCTCCACCCCTTCCTTAGCCAAGTATTTACTCAGCTTCAGCCAGCGTTGCACGCCAGGACCTCCCGCGGGTGGCCAATAATAGGTGATGATGCCGATTTTTTTCACTTCTCGTCGTCTTTGACTTCTTCGTAATCCACATACTCGCCCACATTCTTAGAGAACGTACTGCTCTTCTTTTTCGGCGACGACTTTACTGGACCAGAAGGTCTCCCTCCCCCGAAAAATCTATCGAGCCATTTGAAGATAAAGTAGGCAAGTACCGTTAGGGCTATAAAACGAAGCATGGAGGCAAAAATTTTTGTCAAGATAAAAAAGAATCCCGGCGCCAAGGGCGCCGGGATCTCCGTTTACGAACTGTTTCCTTAGCGGCTCAAGTAGAGGCTACGCTCGCTGTATAATTTTCTGAAGGTTGGGTCCTTCAGGTCTTTGATGAAGTGAATGGCTTCACCGGTTGATTTCATTTCAGGGCCCAGGGCCTTGTTCACATTAGGGAATTTACTAAAGCTGAAAACTGGGATCTTCACCGCATATCCTTCTAATTCAGGATTGAAAGTAAAATCAGTAACCTTCTTCGTGCCCAACATTACCTTAGTCGCGTAATTCACATACGGCTCACCGTATGCCTTACAGATGAACGGTACGGTTCGAGAAGCGCGTGGGTTAGCTTCGATGATGTACACTATATCATCTTTAATAGCGAACTGTATGTTGATCAATCCTTTCGTCTGAAGCGCCTTGGCAATATTAACCGTGTGCTCCTCAATCTGCTGCATTACCAACGGACCTAGGTTGAACGGCGGCAATACTGCTGAGCTATCTCCCGAGTGAATACCACAAGGCTCGATATGCTCCATGATTCCGATGATGTAGGCATTTTCCCCGTCACAAATAGCATCTGCCTCTGCTTCGATGGCTCCATCAAGGTAATGATCGAGCAATACTCGGTTCCCTTCAAACTCTTTGAAGAGGTTCACCACGTGACGCTCAAGTTCAGCTTTATTGATGACTATTTTCATTCCTTGACCACCCAATACGTAGGAAGGACGAACAAGAATTGGGAACCCGAGATCATCTGCGATATCCAATGCCTCATCAGCATTCGTCGCTACATCAAACTTTGGATAAGGGATGTTGATTTCTTTCAAAAGCGTGGAGAAACGACCTCGGTCTTCCGCCAAATCCAATGCTTCGTATGATGTACCGATGATTTCAATACCGTAACGACTCAACTTCTCTGCCAGCTTCAATGCGGTCTGCCCCCCAAGCTGCACTATAACTCCTCTTGGTTTTTCGTGCAGGATGATGTCGTAAATGTGCTCCCAGAATACCGGCTCGAAGTACAACTTATCTGCAGTATCGAAATCCGTACTTACCGTTTCAGGGTTACAGTTGATCATGATGGTTTCATAGCCCTCTTCACGAGCGCTCAATACCCCGTGAACACAGCTGTAATCAAATTCAATCCCTTGACCAATACGGTTAGGACCCGAACCTAGAACGACAATCTTTTCACGATCTGTGACCACACTTTCATTCTCAATAACTTCTACACCGTCGGCGGTAACAAAGGAATTTTCAAAGGTCGAGTAGTAATATGGCGTCTGCGCAGGGAATTCCGCCGCACAAGTATCCACCAGCTTCCATACACGGTTGATGCCTAAATCCGTACGCTTGCTGTGTACTTCACTTTCTAAGGCATGAATCATGTGTGCAATTTGGCGATCCGCGAAGCCTTTCATCTTGGCCTCAAGGATCAAATCCTTAGGCAAGGATTCCAAGGTATGTTTTTCAATTTCACCTTGAACACGGGCCAAATCCTCAATCTGCTTGAGGAACCACATATCTATTTTGGTGATGTCGTAAATGGTACGAAGTGGAATGCCCATCTGAATCGCATCGTAAATGACGAACAATCGATCTGATGAAGCATATTCTAGTTTGTGTAGGATCGTGTCCTGATCTGTCAATCCTTTACCATCTGCGCCTAGGCCGTTGCGCTTGATTTCCAAACTCTGCGCGGCTTTGTGTAGTGCTTCCTGGAAGCTGCGGCCAATTCCCATGACCTCACCTACAGCCTTCATTTGAATGCCTAGACGGGTGTCCGCACCTTCAAACTTCTCGAAGTTCCAACGCGGGATTTTCACGATCACGTAATCCAAAGTTGGCTCGAAATACGCGGTAGTGGTCTTGGTGATTTGGTTGTTGAGTTCGTCTAGCGTGTATCCAATGGCCATCTTCGCGGCCACCTTCGCAATAGGATAACCCGTTGCTTTTGAAGCCAAAGCAGAAGAGCGGCTTACACGAGGGTTAATCTCAATCGCGACGATATCTTCTTTCTCATCCGGGCTTACTGCAAACTGAACGTTACACCCTCCGGCAAAGGTTCCAATGCTGCGCATCATCTTAATCGCCATATCACGCATCTTTTGGTACGTGGTATCACTCAAGGTCATCGCTGGCGCTACGGTTATGGAATCTCCCGTATGGATACCCATAGGATCCATGTTCTCAATAGAACAAATGATAATGATGTTGTCGTTCTTGTCGCGAAGCAACTCAAGCTCGTATTCCTTCCAGCCTAGCAAGGCCTTATCGATCATTACCTCATGAATAGGGCTGATTTCCAATCCACGACTCAAGGCTTCATCAAACTCCTCGGGCGTATGCACAAAAGTTGCTCCAGCACCCCCTAAGGTAAAGGAGGCGCGCACACACAATGGAAAACCGAACTCCTGAGCGGTTTCCTTACCACGTAAGAATGACTTCGCAATGCGTGAAGGGGCCATCGGAATGTCGATTTGCTCCATCAATTTGCGGAACTCATCGCGGTCCTCAGTAATGTTGATGGCATCAATATCTACCCCAATGATGCGCACATTATGCTCTTCCCAAACTCCTTGTTTGTCTGCATCGATACACAAGTTCAACGCCGTCTGACCGCCCATTGTAGGCAGTACTACATCAATGTCCGGATGTATTTTGAGGATTTCCTCAATATTTTCCACGGTCAATGCTTTCAGATAGATGTTATCGGCGATAACCTCATCTGTCATGATGGTGGCTGGGTTGGAATTGATAAGTGTTACGGTGATTCCTTCTTCTCGAAGGCTTCGTGATGCTTGGGATCCAGAATAGTCAAATTCACAGGCTTGACCAATAACGATGGGACCAGATCCAATGATGAGGACGTGTTTGATGGAGTTGTCTTTCGGCATGTGCTTTTAAGATTTGTACAAAGTTAGGTGCGGATTAGGCCAAAAAAAAGGTGTTGCTTTCGGCAACACCTATATCTTATCAAAAGGTTTTGAACATTACCCTTTGTAGTTTCCTTTATCACTAACGGTCAAGCTCTTGCGACCTTTCGCGCGACGAGAAGCCAACACCTTGCGGCCATCTACCGACTCCATTCTTGAGCGGAATCCGTGCTTGTTCTTGCGTTTTCTATTGCTGGGCTGGAATGTGCGTTTCATAACAATATAATTTACCCGTTCGTCTTCGGGGGTGCAAATATAAAATAGAGTTTCTATTTAACAATCCCTGTGAAACCAAATTTTAAAAAAAGTTTGTTGAGCCACCTCTGAGGACTACCATCCTCTAGACTTAACTTCGCAAAGTTACGACGAGAACCCATGAACCCAGAAGATTTTTGGAACGGCCGTTATCGCGAGGAATCCTACGCCTACGGTACACTGCCTAATGAATTCATTGCCCAAAGCCTACAAGGGCTAACCCCTGGAAGTATCTATTTCCCAGCAGAGGGCGAAGGCCGCAACGCGGTATATGCTGCAACCAAAGGCTGGGACGTTTGGGCAGCAGATCAAAGTGAGGAAGGCAAAAAGAAGGCCCTGCAGCTCGCAGAACACCACAACGTTGAAATCCAATACCATGTGGGCAATGCCATGACATATAGGTGTCCAGTGGCCTTAGATGCGGTGGGATTTTGTTATTTCCACACGCCTGAGGCCATTTTAGCACCGATGTATTCACATATTTTGGACCAATTAAAACCTGGGGGCACTGTCCTACTCGAAGGGTTCTCTGAGAAGAATTTGGGCCTTGGAAGCGGTGGACCACAAGACCTTAACATGCTCTTCACAGAGGCAAAGATCAAGTCCCTTCTCTCAGATTTTCAAAATATCAGGGTGTGGGAAGAAAGCGTTAAGCTCAACGAGGGCATGTACCACCAAGGTATGGCATGGGTCATTCGAGCCATTGCAGAAAAATAATTCTATCCCATTAATTCTCACTACCTTCGCCGCTGAAAACAGGGGGCGTCTATCTTTCCAATGGCAGGGAACTTTAAACTGGGAAGCGCTGACGTCCAATTGGCGCACCCAGCGGAACTGGGTAATTTAACCAGGGCTAAGTCCCGACATTATGGAAACGTTTAAAGACAGCGGTCTTCACCCTCAGATTGTACAGGGTGTAGAAGCACTCGGGTTTGTTGAACCCACCCCAATCCAAAAGATGAGCATTGAACATTTGCTCGAGAATTCCACGGATTTAATTGCATTTGCACAAACCGGAACTGGTAAGACAGCAGCATTCTCATTGCCTATTCTTCACCAACTTGAAGAAGATGTACAGCATGTTCAGGCTATTATATTGGCACCCACACGTGAATTGTGTTTGCAAATTGCAACGGATATCGAGGCGTATTCGAAGTTCATGCCGGTCAAAGTCACTGCCGTCTATGGTGGTGCTCCTATTACTAAGCAAATCAAAGAACTACAACAACGCCCACAAATCGTTGTGGGTACCCCAGGACGTACCCTGGATTTAATCGAGCGCAAGAAACTTCGCATTGAAGATGTTCAATTCTTGGTATTAGATGAGGCTGATGAGATGTTAAGCATGGGCTTCCAAGATGAATTGGACGCTATTCTTGCGAATACTCCTGAATACAAGCAAACACTTTGTTACAGTGCCACCATGCCCGATGGCATGAAGAAACTCACTAAGAAGTACTTACATGAGCCCAAGGAAATCTCTGCGGGCAAGCGCAATATTTCAGCGAGCAATGTGAGCCATGAACTGTACGTAGTAAGTGCCAAGCACACCTACGAAGCAATGCGTCGCATCATGGACTTCAATCCAAACATGTACGGTATTGTCTTCTGTAGAACGCGTCGCGAAACGCAGAGCATTGCTGAACAGCTAATCACTGACGGGTATCGCGCAGAAGCTTTGCACGGTGATTTGAGCCAAGCGCAACGCGACGAAGTGATGAATCGCTTTCGCAATCGTAAGTTAAACGTGATGGTAGCTACGGATGTCGCTGCACGAGGTATCGATGTTAACGAATTGACCCATGTGATCAACGTAAATATCCCTGATGATCCAGAAGTGTATGTACACCGTTCAGGTCGTACAGGACGTGCCGGGTCTTCCGGTATTTCGATTGTAATCACCCACGGACGAAATATGCGTAAAGTGAATAATCTAGAACGCATTATCGGTAAGGAATTCGAACAGAAAAAAGTACCTAGCGGTGAAGCAATATGTGAAATCAAAATAGGTCAAGCCATTGATGAGTTGGTAGAGTTTGAATTCGCCAATGAATTGGATCCGATGTTGTTGGACAGCGCCATGGATAAATTGGCCCACCTCAACAAAGCAGAACTCATTGAACGATTCCTGGGTCATGAAACTTCTTTGATTTTAAGTCGTTACCGCGGAGCACGCGATATTAACGAGCAACCAAAAAAATTCAAGGAACACGGTCCACGCAAATCTGGTGGTGGCAGTGAGGAAGGCTTTAAAACCATCGTAGTAGATTTAGGATACCGTCAAAACGTAAACCCAAGTCGCTTGATCGGATTAATCAACGATACCATGGAAGGCAAGAAAATCCGCATCGGAAAAATCGATATGGATAAAACCTTCACTCGTATTGATGTAGAAGATCGTTTTGCCGTAGAAGTTGCCGTGAGATTGAGTGGCGCGAAAACAGGCTCCTATGTAGTCAATGCCTACTTTGAAGAAGGCTCTGGTTCTAGCGGTGGTGCTTCAAGCGGACAACGTCGTCATAAGCGCGAGCGCATCTCAAGCGGAAAGAAATTCCGCAGTGATAATCGCTTCGAAGGTCGCAGTGGCCGTGGGGACCGTCGCAGAGACGATCGAGACCCAAACTTCCGCAGCAATGATTTCCGCAGCAACGATGATCGCCCGAGAAAGCGACGCGACGACAGAGGTGGTGATTTCAGAGGCAGCGGCGATAGTCGTCCTCGCCGTCGTGATGACCGTCCTTCTTTTGATTCGGATCGTTCACGCTCACGTGGCGGGTACGGTGGAGCAAGAGGTGAAAATAGAGGTCGTTCTGGCGGAAAAGCAGCAGGAAAACGAAATAAGAAGTACTAAACTTTCCTGTATTTTAGGCGTATGAAAACAGCTTGGATTACAGGAAGTAGCAGTGGAATAGGTAAGGCTATGGCGATGGAATTTAATCGCCATGGTTACTTTACCATTCTGAGTGCCAGACGTACTGAAGTCCTTGCTGAAGTTCAACATCAGTTACCTCATCCCGAAAACAGTGCCGTGTTGGTATTGGACTTGGCCCAATACGAGCAGGCGGAGCAATGGACAAGGCAGGCGCTGAGCCATACCGGTCAGATTGATATTTTGATCAATAACGGCGGTATGGGGCATTTGGGCCGGGTCGTTGAGATGGCGCTCGATGTTGAGGAAAAGGTGATGCAGACTAATTTTTGGGGCACAGCAGCCTTGACCAAGGCGATGTTGCCAGTGATGTTGGAGAGGGGCTCGGGACAGATTTGGTCCGTGGCCAGCATTCTCTCTTATTTCGGCAGCCCAAAACTCGCCGCCTATGCAGCGAGTAAATTCGCAGTCGTCGGATATATGGAAAGCCTACAGTATGAATTGCGCAAAACTCCAGTACACGCAGGAATCTTGAGTCCTGGCTTCATTAACACTAATGTGACGATGAGCAGTTTAGGACCAGATGGAAACCCTATTGGCAAAAACAGTGTGGCACAGGAGAAAGGAATGCTGCCAGAGGAATTGGCCCGAAAATTCTACCGCATCACTCAAAAGAACCAACCGCCCCTGCACGTTGTTATAGGTGGATATGAAAAATGGGCCGTGCGTTTTAAAAGATACTTGCCGAAAATATTTTTCAAGGTCTACGGAAAACTGACAGATATCGCTAGAGGAAAAAAGTAGCAACTACTATATTTGGACAACAAGATTAATATCATGGTCGAAGGAATCATCAACCCCAAATACCTAGATCCTGCTTTTGCAGCAGAATTGAAGAGTGCTTACGATACGGCATCGCCATGCAAGCACATTGTTCTGGAAGACTTTTTCCAAGAGGACATTGCATTGGACTTGTTCAACAACTTCCCTTCCATTGACCAATTGAATGTGAAGCGCAAGAGCTTGAACGAAGACAAAAGTGAAGATTATCATTTCGAGCGCTGGCACCCCTCATTCTCGAAGGTTCGTTCGGCTGTAGGGTCGAAGGAATGGAGCGAACAATTGGGCCGCATTACTGGCATCGACGGTTTGCATACCACTACGGATGCGTTGGGCTCGGGTGTTCACCAGGGCCGCAATGGTTCGTATGTTGATGTTCACATCGATGTCAATATGAACCCTAAGTTGGGGTTATGGCGCCGATTGAACCTATTGGTTTACCTCAACAAAAATTGGCAGCCGGAATACGGCGGCGATTTGGAGTTGTGGAATAAAGAAATGACGGAATTGGTCACAAAAGTGCCACCAACATTTAATACCGCAGTCATCTTCTATACGGACGACAATAGCCCGCACGGCTATGGCAAAATCGACATTCCAGAAGGAGAATCACGCAAGAGTTTCTACACCTACTTCTACACAAAACCTGAGGACGGGGTGACCTACAGAGATTCTAAGTTTATCTCGCGCCCAGACGACGGGGCCGTTCGCAAAATGGCTACCGGGATCAAGGAAACGCTGAAGATCAACGGAAAGAAGCTGCTCAAGACGTTGGGGATGAAAGACCTCGACTTCCAAGACAAGAATTAAGAAAACCGCCTTCGGGCGGTTTTTTTTATCCTACGTGCATCGAACCTTTCGGGTATTTGAAGGAGTTGGACTCTATTTTACGGTCGCTCAACGCGAAGGCCAAGGTCAACGTACCCACACGTCCGATCAACATAGAAACCATCAAGACAATCTTACCGCCGAGAGATACTGTTGGTGTGATGCCCGTGCTCAATCCCACGGTACAGAAGGCACTGACTTCTTCAAAGGCCAAATCCAACAAAGCTTTCTCTGGCTCGAACAGGGTCAACAAAAAGATCCCAACGAGAATACTCACCGCGGAGAACAAGAATATGGCAAAGGCCTTGTTCATCAACTCCCAAGGAATTTGAGTCTTGTATATATTGACGTTTTTCTTGCCTTGAATGGTCGCCGCAGCACTCATAAAGACCAAGGCGAAGGTGCTCGTTTTAATCCCCCCAGCGGTTGACCCAGAGCCCCCGCCAATAAACATGAGGAAGATGAAGAACAACAATGTCGGAGTGGCCATGGCACCGAAATTTACTGTATTAAAACCGGCCGTACGCGCGGTAATGCTTTGGAAGATGCTGTGGCTGAGCTGTGGACCAATTGGACCCTCGTGGCCTTCCAACATAAATACCATCGCAGCACCAAAGGCAATCAACACCCCCGCCACCACCAAACCCAGTTTGGTGCCGACCCGCAAACTCCGCCAAGACTTCGCCATAGACTGTTTGCGCCAAGGTTGCTTGAGCAAGTCCGAAATGGTCCCAAATCCAATACCGCCCAATACAATCAAGATCGCAATGATGGCATGTACCCCAAACTCATGGTTCACACCCTCGCTAGCAAAACTATTGCTGAACAAGGAGAACCCTGCGTTATTAAAGGCAGAAATACTGTGGAACAAGCTATAGAAAAGGTTTTCTCCAAGTCCGTCGTACTTGCCTCTCCAGAGAATAGCCAACAACCCAGCCCCTATTAATTCAATGAAAATGGTCAACCGGAAAATGGCGCCTATTAATGAGCGGCTTCGCTTGAGGTCCTCTCCTAGGTTTTCGCTCATAAAGTTCGCTTGACGCATGCCAAAGCCTCCTCGGAGGATAGCGAATATGGCAGCGAACGATATGATGTTCAGACCGCCAAGCTGCATTAATATCATGACGACGATTTGGCCTTTTCCACTAAGGATTTGGCTAATATCTATGAGACTCAACCCCGTTACACAACTGGCGGAAATACTGGTAAACAAAGCCGTCAGGAAGTCCAGCCCGCTGTGGCCTTTGATGGTCATTTCAGGGAGCATTAATAGCCCCGTCCCCATGATGATGAGCAGCACAAAGCTGAGGATCAACAGGGTCGGCGGACTGAGCTTACTCTTGGGCAAGACCTCGCCAACCTTACCAAATTCCAAGCCCACGATCACTAGGAAGTAGAGCTGTAAGAAGAGCATAAAACTCTCTTGGAGGCCGGGGATTTTCAAGAATTGGCCCAATTCATTTAAGATCTCAAACTTGAAAATATTGATGGCCAAGATGTCCACAATGATGAATAACATGAGGATCCCCTCCCACTTTCGATCCTTTAAAAATTCTCGAGGATGGAAGTTGTAGAAGAGTTCTAGGAAAAACTTGAGTAGGTAAAAGGCTATGGAGCCTCGCACGATATATCCCACGAGCTCATTTCGCCAGGCATCCAGCTCGTAGCCGTGATAAAATACCAGAACCATCAACGTGAACGTCGCTACAAAGAGGCTTCCTGTAGCTAGGGAGGACATCACAAAATCTCGGCTATCGTAAATACGGATGTTGATGAACTCACGCGCGGCGTTGATGCGTTGTTTCAAATTCACAAGGTGACTTT
Source organism: uncultured Flavobacteriales bacterium (assembly GCA_937942085.1). Taxonomy (GTDB): domain Bacteria; phylum Bacteroidota; class Bacteroidia; order Flavobacteriales; family Schleiferiaceae; genus UBA10364. The sequence goes on along the minus strand of CALDGA010000071.1, from coordinate 2,160 downwards.
TGCGTTTATCGAATTTACCCCGATTCTCTGAGAATCAAGCATTCTAATCGTATTTCTCGTACGACTTTTCCTCAATCAGATTCGATCCTGTCAAGAGGTTAATCTCTTTCTTTACAGCGGCTCTGCGGTCATTGAGCTGGTACACGCTGCGGGCAGCAGCCACAAATGAAGGGCCAAAATCTTGCGATTTCTCTAGTCCACGCAACACGTCCTCTACCTCCCAGAGCGAGGTGTTTACCTCCAACAATTGGTCTTGTAAAGCATCTAGCGCGCCAGAAGATTCTAAGGAACGAATGGCATCCACGGCAGGCTGAAGGCTTTCCAGCTCTCGGCGTATGTTGTTGAGCGCAGTGGGATCGGTTATTCTCTCACTCTTGATTTGGAGGATCGAATACTTGTCCAACACTTCGCCGTTGGATACCTCAATTTTCATGGTTAGTCTTCTAGTTTGGCAACGGCCGCTTTCACGCGACGAACTGCTTCTTCCAACTCTGCCTCTGCTGCAGCATAAGAGAATCGAACATAACCCGGCAACCCAAAGGCATCACCAGGTACGGTACTCACCAATCCTTCTTCCAACAGGTACATGCTCAAATCAAGAGAAGTTTCGATGACCTTGCCATCAAATTTCTTTCCTAAGATACTAGAAACACGAGGGAACACATAAAAGGCTCCTGGAGGCGTGTCCAGTTCAAAACCTGGGATATCATTCATCCAATCCACCATCTTCGCACGACGTGTAGCAAAGGTATCCACCATGTATTGCACGGTTGAAGGATCCGCTTCCACAGCTGCGATACAGGCGCGCTGTGCCACAGAATTGGTCCCAGAAGTAAAGTTGCTTTGGAACTTTGTACAAGTCTTCGCAATCCATTCCGGCGCCCCGATATATCCAATACGCCATCCCGTCATCGCAAAGCCTTTGGACAATCCGTTGACCGTAACGGTTTGGTTATAAACCTCTGGGAAGCTCGCAATACTTACGTGCTCGACTTCACCGTAGTTCAATAACTCATAAATCTCGTCCGAGATGATGTATAGGTTAGGGTGTTTCGCGACCACTGCAGCAATTGCAGCAAGGTCTTCTTTGCTGTAAATAGCACCACAAGGGTTGTTAGGAGAAGAGAAAATCAAGACTTTCGATTTCGGTGTGATGGCCTCTTCTAATTGTGCTGCAGTAATCTTGAAGCCGCTTTCCATGGTCGTAGGAAGGATTTTCACCTCGCCGCCACAGTATTTTGCTTGGTCCATGTAGCTCACCCAATACGGCGCAGGAATGATCACCTCATCTCCTGGATCAACTAGGGTTAAAAAGACGTTCAACAAGCTCTGCTTGGCACCTGTACTCACCACGATTTGGCTTGGATCGTAATCCAATCCGTTGTCGCGCTTAAACTTCTTTGCGATGCTCGCTTGAAGATCAGAAAATCCAGGCACCGGCATGTAATGCGTATAGTTCTGCTCCATGGCTTCCACCGCCGCAGCCTTGATAAAATCTGGGGTATCGAAGTCCGGCTCACCTAAAGATAAACTGATGACTTGTTTGCCCGTAGCACTGAGTTCTCGTGCTTTTTTGGCCATTTCAATAGTCATGGGAAGCCCCATCTCCTGTGCGCGTTGTGAAAGTGCTTGCATTATAGAAGTAGTGTGTTGTGTATTGTAAGGCGACAAATTTAACGATATTTGTAAGCCTCAACACAGAATTATGGAAGCATTTATTGAAATCCTCAAGTATACTTTTCCCGCAGCTTTAATGCTGCTACTCACCTACTTACTCCTATCGAACTTTGTAGATAATGAGGAGAAGCGTCGCCAATTTTATTTGCGCAAGGATCTCAATAAAAAAGCCCTTCCCCTAAGATTTCAGGCCTTTGAACGCCTCACTGTATTCTTGGAGCGGATCACCCCGAACCAATTGGTCACTCGTGTAAAACCAGGCAACATGCCCCTTGGTGTGTACCGTAAAACCTTGGTAGATGCCATTCGTCAAGAGTACGAGTACAACATCTCTCAGCAGGTCTATGTCAGTGATAAAATCTGGAACAACATCGTGAGCGCCAAAAGCCAAGTCGTGAGCATGATCAACAAGGTCACCGCCGAAATGGACGAAAACGCTACTGCCGCGGACCTCAGCCGCAAGTTGATTGAACTCGAAATGAC
>CALDGA010000070.1 GCA_937942085.1 uncultured Flavobacteriales bacterium | reverse complement strand
ATTACCGAGACAGACGTTCTATCGATTGGCTTGCAACTGAGTGACACGCAGCAATCCAAAGTTGTTTGCGAGGCGTGCAGCGGCACCTCATGGAAAGAAGAACTATGTAAAGCGATAAAGAATGTAGTTGCAGAAAATAATGGTAATGTTTCAGAAGCTGCAAGACAGCTCGGAATGTCTAGAACTACAATTTATAAACATTTGTCTTAACATTATTTGCAATCCAAATATGCAAACAGCAACACCTGTGTTCTGTCACTAGGTTCGAGACAAGGTGTTTGCCCCGAGATCCCCAACACTCAAACACAGCAAAAAGTGTGTGTTTAGTGTATTTATGAATTTCACACACATAACGTTAATGTGCAAAAATTAAGTCATTGATATTGTTTTGAAAAATAGTTTCCAGGGGCGAAATCGAACCACCGAAACGAGGATTTTCAATAGAAAACAATAAGTTGTATAAGCATTAAATAGATTTACGAAAAAGTGTTTTTCTATTTTATGAAATTACTCACGAAAACAAATGTTTTGGTTATGCGAATGGCTGTAATTTAATTGAACCAATTCCAACAACGTGCGGCACAAGTGACCGGATCAATGGTTTCTATTGATAATTTTTTTTCAACTTCGTGATATATCTCCACCATACCCGCGCATCCAAGAATGATAGCAGAAACTTCGTCTAAATTTTGGGCTCTTAACGCCTCTAACTTAATAATTTCAGAAGCCTTTTTAGGATCAGAATCCAGCTCCAAAACCGGTACTTCAGACGCACGGACTTTTGACACAAATTTGGTTAGCCCCATTCCTCGAATGTTATCTTCGATAATTGGAACAGAAACTGACAGAGTCGTCACAACGCTAAAACGCTTTTTCCTTAATGCCGCATAGTGATACGATGCTTGGCCTATTCCAACAACCGGGCAGTCTGAAATTGCTGCGGCTTCATCAAGCGCGGTGTCATCAAAACATCCGATTATGATACCATCTGCTCCAGACTTTGATGCTTCTTCGACGAGTTTGAGAAGCGGTTCCGTTGCGGTTTTACCATCCTTTTCTCCCTGAATAGCTGGCGGTCCATCATGAGAAGTCCAGCCTTCGAAGCTCTGACTAGGCGCTGCCCTTCGTGCTTGCGCTAACATGGCTTCAGTCATCGAAACTGTGCTATTTGGATTTATGATTATCACAGACATCAAATCATCCCCTTACCCGCGTCCGAACCTTTCAAGTTGCGACGCCTGTTCACAAACCAGACAACCATTAAAAATACCAAAATCACCATCAACGAAAATACCGTCGTCAGCGTACCTAAGGCAAATAGTACTGGCGTAGTCACGTTAGTCGTCATGCCAAAAATTTCGAGTGGCAGCGTATTGTAGCTCCCAGATGTAAGGAGGGTCCTGGCAAATTCATCATAGCTGAGCGTAAAACCAAATAGGGCAACACCTATTAGCGACGGTGCAATGATGGGTAGTACAACATACCTGATAACCTGCCATGGGCTTGCCCCTAAATCGCGAGCAGCTTCCTCATAAGATCGGTCAAATCGGTTGAAGACTGCAAACATAATCAGTAAGCCAAAGGGCAGTGTCCAAGTCAGCTGTGCTCCAAAGCCTGAGCTGGACCAATGAACATTCAGACCGGATTGAGACCAAATCAGCCCAACCCCAAGAGAGATCAAAATCGATGGGATTACCAGCGACGTGATGATCAAATAGAATAAAACCGTGGATCCGACAAAACGCTTTCGGAAGGCCAGTCCGCCCATAATCGATACCACAACCGTGGTGACCATTACCATTAGCCCAAGTATCAGAGAACGACTGAAGGAACCCCAAATATCACCAACGGCTTGCTGCTCAAACAGGTCCCGGAACCAATGCAATGAGACACCTCTCATTGGGAACGTCAGACCACCACCCGGACCTTGAAAAGATAAGATACCAATGGTTAGTGTCGGGCCATAAAGAAACACAATGAACAAGAAAAAAAAGGCACTGAGGTAATAAAAAGATTTGGGTCGCGGCTCCACGATCAAAGTTCCTTTCGTATATCGACAAAACGCAGAAGCGTTCCAATAAGAATTAGAACGGTGATAAGCAGGATCACAGCAGTTGCAGAAGCAGACGGATATTGCAGCAACGCAATGTCATTCTGGATCAGACGACCCATGTTGGCAGATTGAGAACCACTCATAAAACGCACAGTGATGAAATCACCCATGACCAATGCAACCACAAAGATCGTACCGATCATGATCCCGGGTTTGGTCAAAGGAATGATCACGTGCCAGAGCGTTTGCCATCCAGTGGCGCCCGCATCCACCGACGCTTCAATCAACGATTTGTCGATACGCATCATCGTGTTAAAAATCGGCACAACCATGAATAGAGTATAGAGGTGCACAAAGGCTAGGATCACGCTGAAATCACTGAACAACAACCATTCAAGTGGTTCCTCGATCACACCCATTGAAATAAGCGTGGAGTTGGCGATCCCATTGCGACCAAGGAATGGGATCCAAGATATCATTCGAATGATATTCGAGGTCAGGAACGGGATCGTACACAACAAAAACAACGCGATCTGCCATGTGAGGGTTCGAATATGAAATGCCAGAAAATAAGCAACGGTGAAGCCGATCAGCAGGGTACAGACCCAAGTGATGAAGGCATATTTGAACGTGTTTAAGAATACCCGATAGGTCACATCAGATGTCAGGAGAAATTCATAATTATCGAACAGAAAGGCTGGATAAATTGACCATTCCGTCGCGCCCCAGAAGCTGACCACCACGATCATAATAATCGGAGCAACCAAGAAAACCAAAAGCACGAGCATCAAAGGAGATGCTAGCGCCCAACCAGTTAAATTCGAATTCTTCATCTTGCCAGAAATACTCTCAGTTGGCATGGGGGGCAGTATGCCCCCCAGTATGGTACTGCCGTCAGGCAGTGCAATAAATTAAGCTGCGATGAACTCGTTCCATTTACGAACCATGTATTGGTTCTCATCCATTACAGAGTTCCAGCACACCACAGAACCCATACGATCTAGGAAGGATCCACCATCACGTACCTCTCCTGGTCCAGCCAGTTTTGCGCCTGTCGGAGAAACGATGTCACCTTTGGATGCTTTGCCTTCGTACCAGTAGCCCCACTCGTCTTCAGACATGAATTCTTTGGATGTGCTAGGAACAGCCGAATAATATCCCTGACGCATCAGATAGCCTCCGACCCAGCCTGAGAGATACCAGTTGATGTATTCATAGGCTGCATCCAGCTCAATACCAGAAAGTGATGCAGACAAGCCAAGTCCGCCTCCCCATGACCGGTAGCCTTCTTCCAACGGCTGATAAACACACGGGATACCCTGCGAGCGCACTGCAGTGATGGCAGGCGACCACATTGACTGAATTACAACCTCGCCCGATGCCATAAGGTTCACAGACTCATCAAAGGATTTCCAGAAAGCGCGGAACTGACCGTTTTTCTTGGCCTCAGTGAAGATGCCTAGTGTAAGGTCGATCTCTTCACGGGTCATATTGCCCTTGTCCGGGTAGGTGTATTCACCCATGGACTCAACCACCAAGGCCATATCCATGATCCCAATAGACGATATATCAAGGATCGAAGCCTTGCCTTTGAACTCTGGGTTCAGTAGTTCGGACCAATTGTTGATTGGACGACCGATCAAGTCAGGACGAATACCTAACGTATCCGCATTGTAAATCGTCGGAATTAGGGTCATCCAGCCCGACTCTTCCTGAACGAACTTTGTACCGTTGACGCCGGTGGTGAACCCTACTGTGTGCGGTGCCGTTCCTTGAGCAATTGTGCTTTCAGGTGTTAAAAGACCGCTACGGAATGTGCCTGCAATGTTATCGTACTGGGCAATCTTGGACGTATCCATCGCCTGAAGATTTCCAGCGGCCCAGACCTTTTTACAGATAAAATATTCGATATCCGCAATATCAAAGCTATTTGGCTGCGTCGCGGCACGTTGTGTCACACTATCGGTATCAAGCGCAGTCATTTCTAAATTAAAGCCAAGGTCTTCTTTGACCTTCAGCGCAACATCATTTAAGTTTGATACGCCGGTGCCAAACTGGCGCAAGGTGATGTTTTTAGTCTCTTGCCCCCAAACCATTGGAGCCGGAAGCGCGGCGGCCGCCACCGCCGCGCCACCTGATTTTAGTATTGAACGACGCGAATAACGTACTTTTGAAATTGTAGTCATGTCTTTCCTTTTTGATCTAGCGTTTCGTTACGAAGCCAAGGCGTGAGCCGCCGAGGCCTCCCAGTCGAGGCCTACTACCTCGCCCAACTCCTTCGGATTGCCGAAGAAATCCTTATCAGACAGCAAAGCTGTGACCTCTTGCTCATTGGCAATTGAAGCGGTCACTGCAACATGTGTCCCTTGATATTCAATGTTTGTGATGGTGCCGGGAAGTTTGGCTGATTTGTCGTTTGTTACCTTTAAGGCATCAGACCGTACAGCGACCATACCTTCGGGCATTGATACAACATTATGAGAGCCCAAGAACCGGGCAACAAACGCCGTATTAGGCGCATCGAATACTACTCGTGTCTTACCCGCTTGCTCAATCTTTGCATTGTTCATCACGACAATCTCATCGGCCAATGCCAAAGCCTCATCCTGACCGTGCGTTACATGCACGAATGTAATTCCCAGTTCTCGCTGTAATTTTTTCAATTCCGCGCGCATGCGCACACGCAAAAACGGGTCAAGCGCTGACAGAGGTTCATCTAACAGCAATATATCTGGTTTTGTAATCAATGCCCGAGCTAGCGCTGCGCGCTGTTGCTGCCCCCCTGAAAGCTGTGCAGGCAGTCGGTCTGCCATTAGCGTCATGTCAACTAGCTCCAAAAGCTCGAGTGCGCGGGCGCGACGAGTTTTTTGGTCCACACCTTTCATCGCCAGACTGAAAGCGACGTTATCAAGCACAGTTAGATGAGGAAATAATGCATAATTTTGGAACATCATCGCAGTACCACGTTTAGCGGGCGGCAGGTTCGAAATATTCCTTCCTCCTACGATTATCGCCCCATCCGATACCATTTCATGCCCTGCAATCATCCTTAGTGTGGAAGACTTTCCGCAGCCCGACGGACCTAACAGGCACGCATATGTGCCAGCGCTGAAATGGTAGCTGATGGCATCAACGGCAACCGTGGCACCGTAACGCTTGGTCAAACTGACCAATTCAAGCTCTATGTTATTCCTCATATCGACCTCGCAGTTGACACTTAAAGTTCGTCCTCATCTGTAAAGTAAGGCAAACTGGATCCACTTAATCTGTCGCAACAGCTAGCAATTTGCACTAAAAAAGGGCACATCCATACGTACTTGTGCAAAAACTGTGCATATATTGTATACAATGTAAAGATATTTTGGACACCTGTTGTCGAAGGCTAACGCCTTCACTAATAGTAGAATCGAGGATTAGAATTGCTGAGCATCACAAAATTGAAACCTATAACCGCAGAAGAAATTACCACGCAGCTTTCAGAAGCTGTACACGAACACCGTCTCAAGCCCGGAGCAAAATTGCGCGAAGATGAAGTAAGCGAAGTCTTTGGCGTCAGTCGAACAATAGTACGACAGGCATTGCGGAATATGGCATTCGACGGGTTGCTGACAATCGAAAAGAACCGTGGTGCCTCGGTATCGAAGCCAACATTGAAAGAGGCGCATGAGGTCTTTCAGGCGCGCGCACTATTGGAACCAAGTACAGCGCGCGCCGCGGCCGAGCGCACCACACCCGCAGATATTGCGCGGCTTCAGCGCCATATCGAAGAAGAACATAGGGCACTTGATCAAGGTCAGCTGGGTCTCGCTTTGAAACTTTCAGGAAATTTTCATCTAGAAATCGCCCGAATTGCAGACCAACACACCATAGAGCATTTCTTGAAACAACTCATCTATCGATCGTCTTTGGTCATTGCACTCTATTGGAAGCGGCGCGATGCACTGTGCGAAAACAATACTCACAATACCCTTGTTGAGGCATTGAGCAAAAATGACGGAAACGCGGCAGAAGACCTTATGACAGGGCATTTACTGAACATCTATTCCCAACTCGATTTGCGCGAGCGTGAGGAGGAGTCAATATCTTTAAGAGACGCGCTGCGCCAATAAAGTGTCCATCAAA
>CALDGA010000069.1 GCA_937942085.1 uncultured Flavobacteriales bacterium | reverse complement strand
GGACAGTCCGGTGGCGCCATCACGCCGATTATTCAGCCGTCCACGATATTCCAGCTCCATAGCCGAATTAAATCCAAAGAAGTCTGGCGTGCATTGAGCATCATATGCCCGCGCAACAGATTGATCTTCATCATGAAGATAAGGGAAATTAAATGCGTTCTGCGCCGCGAATTTCTGCATACTATCAAAGCTATCTTCGGGGTATTTAACCGGATCATTGGAACAAATTGCAATGACTTCAATTCCTTCATTTTGAAGGGCTTGGGCTTCAAATTTCATGTCATCTAACGCACTGACAACGTACGGGCAGTGATTACAAATAAACACTACAACTGTGCCATGTTTGCCAGCAAGATCACTTAAATTAAGTCTAGTGTCATCCGTTGATCTTAAACTGAATGATAGAGCCTTTGTACCGCGTGCAAAATCCATTATCTGGTCACTCACTTCTTAATAACATATCGATTGTGATACCTAAGATACTTTCGTCGTTTGACTGATAGGTCAATTAGTCTTTCCCCAATTTTGTATTTGAGCCCCCACTAGATAGGGCTCGTTGGGGGAACTTGAAGTTTATCTTTGACCCACCTCAATGCTAATGCCTAAAGTGATTGCAGAACTTCAACAGGAGTACCAAATGTCAGAAATCCAAGGAGGCTGCTTGTGCGGCTCTGTACGTTTCACATGCAAGTCTGCGCCAATTGCTTCCTACGCATGTCATTGTCGGTTTTGTCAGCGTAGCTTGGGTACCGCCTATCGCGCTGCTATGTCGTTTAATCTTGACGACGTGCAATTTAACGACGGCGAATTACGGACCTACACTTACAAAAGCGATGAACACGGTCGCGAATTATATATTCATTTTTGTCCAACATGTTCGACACAAGTTACAGCAACAACTGAACGGTTTCCTGAACGCCGCGTAATGATGATAGGGACGCTGGATGACCCAAGCCAGATCGATGTGAGTACTCACATGTTTGCAGATGAAAGTTTCCACTGGGTATCTGCACATGACGATGATGTCGTTTATGCAAAACACCGAATGAACGAGGATGGCACTCCTGCTATGCCTTTATGAAAAAGGAGTAAGTTATTTGCAAAAAGAAATACGGCGCGAGCTTCTTGTAGCTTATCAAAGATACTTGAACGCATTTGTGAATGAAGACTTAGACACTATCAATGAATGTGTCGAATTTCCATTAACATATATTGGCGATGGAGTTGTCAGTAATCTGGACAGCTTTCCAATCTCTCCAGCAGAGATGAAGGCTTCAAAAGGTTGGTCAACAAGTGAAAATTTTGAAATTGATATTGTTGCGCACAGCGAAACTAAAGCACATGTCTTAATGAGAAACTGTAGACGATTGCGGTCAGAAGGAAGCCTAATTGAAGAGGCTTCGGGTTTCTACGCATATAAATATACGGCGGATGGTTGGAAAATGTACGCTATTTCCGACATTGTGATGCCGGCGTGATAAAGAAATTAGAGAACGCCAAAGATAATGCGCAGAATACCAACCGAGTTTAACTATTGAGAAATGCTCAAACGAAGCGGGTTGGTGCTGTAGTAGCGCACATTGACAGCACGGTCGCGCACGGGCGCACGCGTAGACCTCCAATTCAGCACAAATTCGCAAGTCGCACGCGAGCGCTCGCGAGGCAGGTCAGCACGCTAGAAAACACCGTGTTGCGCGCGGGCGAGAGGATATCAGAACGCGAGGGTCGCGCGTGGGCGCGAGAGAAAATCTACAACGGATATGAGCTGCATTAAACGTACCCTAAATCGTACCCAATACCATTAAAAAAATTATTTATGTTCAATTACAGGTAGTTACATGCGGTTATTGGTGCCCAAGGAGAGATTCGAACTCTCACGCCCGTGAAGGCGGGGGATTTTGAAGACTCGACATGTCCTTGAAATCACTACAGTTTTCTGTGCGACTTCAGCCCCTAATATAAGCTGTTGTGCGACAATGAGTGCGACCGCCGTGGTTTGAACTTCTAACAATCACGGGAATTTTATATGGCTCAAAACTTATACAGCGAACAAGAAAACATCGAACTTGAGAGCAGAACTCTTACCGTCCAAAGGTTCAACAAAGAAACCACGGACAAAGTACAGCGGCACGAAGAAGCTGCTACCTATTACGGCTCATCCCTGATGCGGAGAGCAATTGAACCCATAGCGGAAGCAATCGAACAGCAGGTTGAAAAAGCCAGTAAAGGCCAAGCTATGAATGCCGCTATAGCCTTCCGTTACATCTCTCAGTTACAACCAGAAGTCGTAGCGTATCTGACCAGCCGCACAATCATTGACCGCATCATGACAAACAATCGGCTGCAGGATGTTGCCCTGCGTATCGGACAGGCACTTGAAGATGAAGTGCGCCTGAACAGCTTTGAAGAACAGCAGCCTTGGCTCTTTGAGAAAATCAAAAACGAAACTGATACCACGCGCCGAAGAAAGCGCCAGACTTTTGTCGCCGCCTACAACCGCTACTGTCACACTTGGTCAAGTTGGCCAAAGCAAGACCGTCTGCATGTGGGGATGAAACTCATCGACATCTTTATGGATGCAACTGGGTTTGTTGAGGTATTGAAAAAGCTGCGCGACAAAAACAAAACTGACCTGCATCTCGTTGCTACAGAGAAGGTTTGTGAGTTTGTTGAAAACAACCGTGATGCAGCTGAACTGTTGAACCCAGTATATTTGCCGATGGTTGTTCCACCAATTGAATGGACATCACCAGTCAGTGGCGGCTACCTGACCCATTACACGCCACAGCTCCCCTTCATTAAAATCAGGCAAAACCCTGAGAGCCGCAACTATCTGTCAGACTTGGAAGGTCAGACTGAACAGATGGCTGATGTCTACAAGGCAGTGAATATCATTCAGCGGACCCCTTGGCGCGTGAACAGCTTTGTCTTGGATACCTTCCATGCTCTGCATCAGCTGGGTCTTCCAGTGGCAGCTTTGCCAAGCCAAGAGGATTTACCAAGACCACACTCACCTCTTGAAAAGGACCAGAACAGCAAGGACTTGTCCGAAGAAGAAAAACGCAAGTTCAAGGCTTGGAAAAAGAAAGCAACCGCTGTTTACGAGGCAAACATCAGGTTGAAATCCAAACGCCTAATGACTGCAAAGATTGGGTCGATAGCTGACAAGTTTGCAAAGTATGAGGCCATCTACTTTCCGCACACATTGGACTGTCGTGGTCGCGCTTACCCTGCCCCGATGTATTTGAACCCGC
>CALDGA010000068.1 GCA_937942085.1 uncultured Flavobacteriales bacterium | reverse complement strand
CATATGTCCGTGAGGCACTTGTCCCAACGGGAGGTCAGTAATGGACATAAAACTGATGGGAACCCAAGAGATGTCATACACGGTGGAGTTGAACTACTCCCAGTGTCCCCATCGTGTATGGTTGATGTCCCAAGAGCATAGTGGTGGGGTTCGCCTATACCCCCCGATGGTGAGGGGATTGGTACTTCACTTAGTGTACCAATCCGCCCTTCGGGGGGAACCCCTTCGTTCCGTAGAGGAAATGCTGATGGAATGCCGAACCTCCGAACGGGGCGATTGGGGCTTAAGGGACATCATCTTCTACCCACCCTACGAAGAGGCGTCGTTCATCAAAAACCTCAGCGAAGAGGCGAAGTTGGTGTACGCCCAAAGCCTGAAGTGGGTAGAGTGGTTCAACGGTGTATACGGGGACGAACCCTTCCATACGGAACTCAAATGCCACCGCCGATACTTTGACACCGTGATGTCGGGGCATTTAGACGCCTGTAAACGATACGACGGCGGTTGGATTGGTGTTGACCTAAAGACGGGTTCGTTTGACCCGAACTCAGAGCAGTTTTTACTTTACAACTTCATTTTGAACGGCTTCGTAGGACGCCGTCCGTTTGTGATTGTCCACTGGACGGGTGAGACCTTAGAAAGCCAAACCGTGTATCACACTTTATTGCCTGAAGACCCCAAGTTGGGGTACTTATTGGCTAAAATGCGGTATACGCAATACCGTATTACTCAGGCAGAGGAAGCCATCAAAGAGGGCTTACACCCAGCCAAAGCCCTGATACCTTACACAAGGCAGTTCACCTGTCATCCGTATCGGTGTTCCTGTTGGGAACTTTGTAAGTATGGGAAGCGTAAAATGACACAGGAGGCAGAAAATGGTACTGAGCGTCCACGCGGTTGAGGATAAGATTTTTGTCCGCTCTTTTGATGAGTGCGGACTGCTTACTCAGGATGTCTACCCGATTGAGGAGTACCCGTTTGCGTTATCGCAAAACCCATCGGGGAACGAAGCCCTGAAGGGTATGGACGACTGGTATGTGTACCCGACATCAAATCCCAAGTCGTCTGACCGTATCTTCGCCCCTGAGTTCGGCTTTTTAGCCGATGAGGACATAGACTACCTACCCAACCCCCCGATGGTGTCGTTTGACACTGAACAGGACACCCTAAACGGCGAAACGCAAAGCCTCAGTGCGGTTAAAGGCTACGCCGTTGATGATTTCGGTGTTGGTTCCACCCCCGATACGGACGACTTCGCTGAGGAGTTCGGCTCCCAAACGATGGCGATAATGACGGGGTACAACATCTTTGATTACGACCTACCGTTGGTTTTCAGGGACGCTCCTCCGTTGGAAAAAAGATGGCGTATCCGTAAGAAAATGGTGAACTTCAGGTACGGTACGAACACGAAACAGATAACTGTCCCTTACGGGTTGGTGGACTTCGTGGACTTATACCTCCAAGTCCTTCGTTGGGATGTTGAAAACGGGGGCGTATTACAGAGCCACGACTTAAAAGGCGTAGCGGAGTTTTTTGGTTATCGGCGTCAGGGTTCAACGACTTGGGCAGACGCCGTCGCCAACGGGGACTTAGAACGCTACGAAGCCTACGACATTTGGCAGACCGCGATGTTAGCGTCCCGTCTGCTACCTGTGCTATTGGCACAGCGGTGGATACCCCTGCGGTTAACCGATATAGCCGTAATGGGTACGGGTTTCAAAATAGAAACCCTATTCGCTTGGTTGTACCGCGAATGCGGATGGGGTGTTCCCCCAGTGAATAGGAAACAGGACACTTATCGGGGGGCGTATGTGTTTGCCAATCCCCGTATTGCTATCGCCCCCGACCGTAAGGTGGCTAAGTTTGACTTCGTCAGTATGTATCCGTCCATCATTATTAATGAGGATTTATATCCCAAAAACGACATCCTAATGCTGTATAAGCCGTTAGTTGAGTTCCTCAGAGAAGAACGCCTGAAGGCGAAGAAAATCAAAGACTTCCACCACCAGACGCTTCAGTTGATGTTGAAGATATTCATCAACTCCTTCTATGGCTACACGGGTGCGTCGTTCTCCTTCGCCGATACCCGTGTGGCGGAGACCATCACCGCTACGGGACGGGAGTTGGTACAACACCTTCAGGAGATACTCAGTGCCTACGGGGAGATTTTAGAAGTGGACACCGACGGCGTCTTGGTGTGGCTCCGTCCCGATGTTGATTTGAAAGCGTTGGAGGAAAAAATCGCAAAGGTGTTTGACCCGTATCAGATTGAATGTGAAATCTACGATGGTGCAATCGTCATCAAACAGAAAAACTACATCCTTCTGAAGGGCGGTCAACGCATTTACAAAGGCAACTCACTGCGCAACCGTTCCGATGAAAACGCCATCGGTCGTCTGATTGAGGCGTTGATTGATTGCGCCCTATGGGGTGAAGACATCACTGATGGCAGTTTGGACGATTTGCTATACCAACACCTATTCCACACCCCGATAACCGACTTCATTCAGAAAAAACGGGTGGGTAAGTTTATGCGTCAACACCGTTCCGAAGTTGTTGAGGGTGCTATGGATGGACAAACCGTGTTTGTTGTAAAAGTAAAAGACGGTTGGAAGCAATACGCTGAGGATATGACTATAGATGATTTGGATATGGTTTATTACCTAAACCGCCTTATCAAAGCCGTTGGGCGTTTAGGCGGTAAGTTTGAGGAGTATTCAAAACGGATGTCCAAGAAAAAGGAACAACAACTTTGGGCGGATAAATACAATATTGGTTTACAAATACTTAAACGCCGTTCAAAGGTTGGGAACCTTTTTGAGCCAAAAACAGTCTAAATGGGGTGTGCCGTAGCGGAGGGACGCTCCCGTCCTAAGTTGGGGGTGCGCTGTGGTAAGAGCGTGGCGACGGGAGACGGCACATCCTAATCAGGGGTGATGATATGGACAAGTACGAAGAAATCAAACGGCAAAAAATCCGTCAGGTCTTACGGGAGTTCAAACAGGGCAGACTTAAGTCTTCGTCTGGTCAAATCGTTAGAGACCAGCGTCAGGCGTTGGCTATTGCTATAAGCGAAGCCGAACGCTTAGTTAATCGTATGAAGAAAAACAAACAGCGGAGGAATAAGCGATGACGATACGGGACTTGGTTTTGGCGGTTCGTCGTAATCTGCGTACCGAAAATCTGCCAATCAACGACGCCCAAATAGCGGACTTCGTCGTTGAGACGATTGCCGACTTGGCTGAGGATTACGACCTATTGACGAACCACTACGAATACAACACCCGACGGGAGTTGGCTTCGTATCGGTTGCCGTCTGATGTCAAACGGGTGTTGTTCGTGTTTTATCGTCCTTCAGCGTCGGCGGTTGTTCCCCTTGTGGGAGGCGTATCGGGTGATGAAATCACGACCAATCAGGACTTAGTCCAACGGGGATGGAAGCCCAAAGGCTCCTTCCGTTGGGAGTTCAACGGACGGATATACAAAGCCGACTATGAGTTGTTGGACAACAACCGATTGCGCTTTGTGCCGTATCGTCCCCCCGATGGTGTGATTGAGCCTTTGGTGATGGACTTACCCAACGCAAAGCCGATGAAAAGTTATATCTTTGAGCCGATTTTACCCACGACGGAGCCTATAAATCCGTACTCAGGTGTTGGTGGTCAGTTGACGATATACGAAGAAGCCAACTGGGTACAGGTACACCCCACGACGGTTTCTGAGGTCGGCGTTTTGGGCGGTACACACTTAGGGAACCGCAGTGGGAAGTATATCTTCGCAACGGACAGTTATGAAGGCACTCAGAGGGTATGGTTTATGGCGGACAAAGACGGCACTAAGAACCTCAGGGTCTACACACTCAATCGTTTTGTGATACCACCCAACTACGCCCCCGACACTTTGATGGTTCCTGAGCAACTTCGGTATCGGCGTTTGATTGTGGTTATCGCCGTAAAGCGCATTTTGACCGCATTTATGGGTGAAGAGGCGATGAGTTGGATTAACCTACTCACATCGGAAGAGACCCAACTACGAAGAGCCATTCGCCCCCCGATATGGGACATCTCAGGTGTGGGCGGTTTGGATGTTATCCGACGGGAGGGAGGTGTTCTAAATGGGTAAGATTGAACGGTTCCCCATTCAATCGGAGTTTTCGTTTTTCGGTTCCGTAAATGAAAAGTCCTCATATCGGATGGGTTTAATGGGGACACAGACCATACCCACCCCCGTTGAACGGCTTACGGTCAACTTCCCAGCGAATGTAGTTAAAACAGAAATCTACGAAACTTTTTATACTGCCGACGAAAATGGTGAGTTTTACTCATTTTCGGGGCGTTGGTGGCAGGACGCCAATACAACTAACGGGTTTCTGGTTTTGGAAAACCAGTTAGTACGGCATAACATCCCCATCGGGGAGCGTATCGTCAGTTTGGCTAAGGCGACGATTGACAAAACGACCTTTGAAGACTTAGCCGATATTATAGAGGGCTATGTGTTCGTCAAAGCCAACGGTAGGTTGGGATTTGCCTATCGCAGTGGCAATAGTTGGACTGTGGACGATAATGCCTACCCACCCCGACCGATGAACATCCGTCAGCGGATAATCGTTGACCAACCTACGGCAACGATGTATTTAGATGAGATACGGTTGGTGTGTTTGATACAGGAAAAATCAAAGCCGTATCTCATTTCGGGGTTAAGCAACTTCTTTACTTTTGAACACGATAGGACAATAGACCA
>CALDGA010000067.1 GCA_937942085.1 uncultured Flavobacteriales bacterium | reverse complement strand
GGCTCTATCTCGTCCGGAGTCTTGAGGTAACGCTCGTATTGCTCGTCAATAAACTCAGCGTGTACGCTACCTAAAAATGAGAATCTATCCATGTAGAATCTTTGGAATTGTACCTCAAAAGTACAACAGAAAATGTGGCTGCAAGGCGCTTTTGGTCAAATGCTTTCAACCTTCTTATTGGGTCCAAAAAAAAGCCCCTACACTAGGGGCCTTACTTAATATTCTTCTTCGTTCCAGAGGAAGTCTTCTTCGGACGGATAATCCGGCCAAATTTCCTCGATGCTTTCATAGATTTCTTCTTCCTCTTCTTCGATGGCTTGAAGGTTCTCTACTACTTCCAGAGGGGCTCCGGTACGAATGGCATAATCAATAAGCTCATCGCGCGTGGCCGGCCACGGTGCGTCGCTCAAGTACGATGCTAATTCTAGTGTCCAGTACATATGTCTATTTCGAAGTGTTGTTCACGGTTCTAAGTGTGCAAAAGTAGTTTTTTACATCACTTATGCAACACCTTTTTAAAAAATGTAAGTGCTTAATACTTAGGCGTCCAGATTCTGTCCTCTGCCCCTGCGGAAAAATCCATCCAACGCGCCATGACGAAGAGGTAATCAGACAATCGGTTCAAAAAAGCTGGGATAGCTCCGTTAACCTCAGCCGTTTCGGAAAGCGCGACCACGACGCGTTCCGCGCGACGACAGACCGTTCGCGCCACGTGGCATTGCGCACTTGAGGTACATCCGCCAGGCAAGACAAAGTTTTTTAGCTCCGGAAGCTGCTCGTTCCAGCTGTCGATCTGCTGTTCTAATCTACCTGCCAATTCCTCGTCCCATTTAGGCATGGGAAATTCCGCCTGACCTTCCAATGCGAGGTGCGAACCCATCGCAAATAATTGGCTTTGAATAGCTTCTGAAAGTGGAAAATGAGCATTTGCCTGGGCTGCCAACACACCCAAATGACTGTTCAGTTCGTCTAATGTACCATAGGCTTCCAAACGCAATTCCGCTTTCGATACGCGGGTTCCGTTTAACAAAGAGGTCTGGCCTCCGTCGCCTGTTTTGGTATAAATTTTCACTACTTAATATGCTCGTTCTGTACGTCCTTCAACATAATAAATGAAGGAACGGTTCACGACGCGGTTTCCTCCAGGGGTCGGATAGTTCCCGCTGAAGTACCAGTCGCCGGGGTTTGAAGGACAACTTTCGTGCAAGTCCTCAATATCCTGATAGATGATACTCACTTTCGCCTTCACGCCTTCTGGAGTCAAGATTTGGGCAATCTTATCGCTGATTTCTTGCGTCGTGAATGGCTCGTAAATCTCTTTTACGAAGTTCTGCACCTCCATATCGGCCATCTGCTCTTGGGCCTTACACTTTTGATATACCTCCTGAATCAATCCTTCCTGACCACGGTCTTTCAACAGCTCCACCGCCGCACGGAATGCCACAAAATCACCCATGCGCGCCATATCAATGCCGTAACAATCCGGGTAGCGAATTTGAGGTGCCGAAGAGGCGATGACAATATGCTTAGGACCGAGGCGGTCGAAAATCTTCAAGATGCTCTGGCGTAACGTGGTTCCGCGAACGATGCTATCGTCGATCACGACTAAATGGTCTTTGCTGGTTACCGTGCCATGGGTAATGTCGTACACGTGGCTCACCAAATCATCGCGAGAGCTGTCCTCGGTAATAAAGGTGCGCAGCTTCACATCTTTCCAAGCCACTTTTTCCACGCGCGGACGGGTGTTCAAGATGTCCTGAAGGGCTTCCGGCGTCGGGTTGGTAAGGCCTTGAATTTTTTCAAACTTCAGTGCGTTGAAGTGGTCTTCCATTCCCTTGACCATACCGTAGAAGCTGACCTCAGCAGTATTCGGGATGAAGCTCAACACCGTATTTTCTATATCGCCTTCCACCTTGTCCAGGATTTTAGGGATGAGTCTACGGCCCAATTCTAAGCGCTCGTTATAAATGTCTTTATCGTTTCCGCGAGAGAAGTAAATGCGTTCGAAGGAACAGGCCTTATAGGTTAATGGCTCTTTGATCTGCTCGATGCTCACATCCCCAGCCTTTTTCACCACAATCGCAGCACCTGGAGGCAACTCTTGTACGGCATCCGTCGGCAAGTTCATGGCGGTTTGGATCACTGGACGCTCCGAAGCAACCACGACGATCTCATCATCGCAGTAATAGAAGGTTGGGCGAATTCCTGCGGGGTCTCGCAACACGAAGGCATCGCCATGACCCATCATTCCGGCCATGGCATAGCCGCCGTCCCATTTTTTGGAGGCACGACGCAAAATATCCGCCACATCTAGACGCTTCGAAATCTCCTCAGTCGCTTGTTTTTTCGTGTAGCCCTCGTCCTTGAGCTGGTAGTATAAATCATCGTTGGCCTCGTCCAAGAAGTGGCCAATCTTCTCCATAATGGTGATGGTATCGGCCTTTTCTTTAGGATGTTGGCCCAATTCCACTAACTCAGTAAAGAGCTCATCAACATTGGTCATGTTGAAGTTCCCCGCCACAATCAAGTTGCGCGTAGGCCAGTTGTTCTGGCGCAAGAAGGGGTGACAAGCTTCAATGGTATTTCCGCCGTAAGTACCGTAGCGAAGGTGACCTAGGTATACCTCACCGGTAAAGGGCAAGTTTTGCTTCAACCAAGCCACATCCTTGAGTTTCTCCACATCTGATCCCACGCCTTCCGCAATGCGCTTTTGTACTTTGCCGAAGATATCTCCAATACTGTTGCTATCGACACTGCGGTAACGAGAAATGTAGCGCGTACCGGGTTCTGTGTTGAGCTTGATGTTTGCGAGCCCAGCTCCGTCTTGTCCGCGGTTGCGCTGCTTCTCCATGAGGAGGTACATCTTGTTGAGGCCGTAAAATGCCGTTCCGTATTTCTCTACGTAATATTCAAGAGGCTTTCTAAGGCGCACAAATGCAATACCACATTCGTGTTTGATCGGATCACTCATAGAGGGAGATTGTGAAGGTCAAAATTATTGAAAATCCCATGACAATCCCATGCTTTTTTGGCTTAGATGAATTGGCCCAAATCCATGTTGAGCCACTCCAGTGCCGCACCGTGCAATAACTTACCCTTGCGCTCCTGACTCCAAGGCATTCCATTGATTAATTTTCCAGGCTCCAACTCGCCGAGCGGGAAGGGATAATCTGTCCCTAGAGCCACGCGATTCTCGCCTACTAAACCGACAATGTACTCGAGCATTTTCGGGTCGTGGACGAGGGAATCCAGCCAGAATTTGCCCATGTAATCACGAGGAGCAACTTTATTATCCACCGCACAAAGGTCTGGCCGGACGTCGAATCCGTGCTGCACTCTGCCCAATGTTGCCGGGAATGAACCCCCGCCGTGGGCGAAGGCAACACGCAACTTTGGCAACCGCTCAAAGACGCCTCCAAAAATCATCGAGCAAATAGCCAGAGAGCTTTCCGCCGGCATGCCGACTAACCATGGCAGCCAATATTTCGGCATTTTTTCTTTGCTCATCATATCCCAGGGGTGGACAAAGATGGCCATATCTAGGTCTTGACAAGCCTCGAAAATGGGAAAGAGTTCCGGGGCGTCGAGGTTCCAATCGTTGATGTGGGTGCCGATCTCAATGCCTTTAAGGCCAATGTCTTTGCAACGGCGCAATTCTTGAATGGCTAAATCTGGCGCCTGCATGGGTAGGGTGCCCAAGCCGACAAAACGGTCGGGGTACAGGTCGCAGATCTCGGCGATATGGTCGTTGAGGAATTGGCTCACTTCGAGGGTGTGCTCGGGCTTTGCCCAATAGCTGAACATTACTGGAACGGTCGACAATACTTGAACGTCGACGTGTTGGTGGCCACATTCTTTGATGCGGGCCTGTGGCGACCAACAATTATCTTCTATCTCACGGAAGAATTCGCCGTCTTTCATCATACGAGCACGACAAGGAACGTGGTGGTCAAGGTTAATGAAGCCGCCATAGCCAAAACGCTCGCGAAAGTTCGGGATGTGCTCTGGTAAAATGTGCGTATGGATATCTACCGTAAAGTTTCTCGAGGTGATCTCACACATATTATACGAATCTAGGGTCGGTTTCCATCACATGTCCACATTCGGTACAAGTGCGGTGTTCTTCAGATCCGTAAAATACTTTAAAGTGCGGCTGGAAGTCTTTCTCGACGTTTTTAAGCTCGAAGTAGGTATCGTGTAGCTTATGGTTACAGTTGTCGCAGAACCACAACAGTCCGTCTGTAAAACCACGTCCCTCGCGAATACGCTCGACGACTAGGCCTATGCTACCCTCATGACGAATAGGACTATGCGGGGTCTTGGCCGGAACGGTCATCATATCGCCAGGGCCCAAATGAAGCTCATGGGCTTGTCCATCGACTTGGACTTTAACCGTGATACTTCCTTCGAGCTGGTAGAAGAATTCTTCCGTTTCGTTGTAATGGTAATCTTTTCGGGCATTTGGGCCGGCCACGACCATCACGATGTAGTCGTCGCTCTCTGGCGTTAAATTTTTGTTGGCCACAGGTGGTTTAAGCAGGTCTCTATTCTCTGCCAACCACTTTTGAAAATTGAAAGGCTTTGGTACCGACATGGCTGTTTGCTTTGAGGTGTGAATTTAAGAAAATTGGACCCGAAATCATCGCCTCTTCCTGCCTTATATTCGTAGGAGAGAACAGAAGCTATGAACATCCAGAATTATATCGGTGGCCAATTCCTTGAACCTACTGGGGGCCAAACCCTTACCAACACCAACCCGGCCACAGGCGAAGCCTATGGCACCATCCCTCGATCGGACGCGAAAGACGTAGAGTTGGCGGTGGAGGCGGCTCGGGAAGCATTCCCGGGGTGGAGCGGTTTATCAGCCGCCGAACGAAGCCGTTGGATGTTGAAAGTGGCCGATGAGATTGAGGCGAGGTTGGACGAATTGGCCATGGC
>CALDGA010000066.1 GCA_937942085.1 uncultured Flavobacteriales bacterium | reverse complement strand
TTAGGCCTGCCGCTAGCGTTCATCCTGAGCCAGGATCAAACTCTCCATTGTAATGTTGTTGTTTGTTTCCTAGCTATTAACTCAAGGATAATTGACAAGGTTTTTTGCATTCCTTGTTTCTTAAACCAATATGTAAAGAACGTTTCTTCAATGTTTCCAATCCTTCGATTGGGGCGGCAAATGTACGTAGGTTTTTTTAACCCACAAGATTTACCTGGAAATATTTTAGGACTTTTTTTCGTCTTCTAGATATGCCGTTGCAAATCCTATTTCCAACCCTTCGAACCCTTTGTTTCGTTGGGGAGGGCAAATGTACGATGGCTTTCGCTCTTGTCAACATTTTTAAGGACTTTTTTCTAACTTTTTTCGACTGTATTGAAAAACAGCCAGTTGTAATTTTAGTCCCGCCCAAAGGCCCATAATCAGTGTAGTTCTAGATAATATCAAAACCTAGCCTTCGGCTCGGTAAATTGTTCTAAATAACTGATTCAAAAAAAGAGCGTGCTTCTCTCAAAGCGGCTGCAAATGTATGCGCGTTTTTCGCATCTGCAATACCTACGATTAACTTTTTTTCGAGTTGTTTTCGTCGGCCCTGGTTATCAAGGAGTTGACAATGAAACCGGAATGATTTTTCCTCGCATTACCTGGCCTGCAGTGCTTGCAAAGGTGAAGATAAAAGGACTCAGCTCTTCTGGTTGCAGCGGAGCTACATAACCAGGGAATGCTTCAGAAAGCATCTCGGTTTGGACAGCACCCAGAGCTAAAGTGTTGAAGGACCACTGGGAGGATTCTGCAAATTCCGCTTGAAAGCATTCCATAAGGACATTGATTGCACCTTTGGAAGAGGAATAATTGGTCAAACCGGGAAACTTCACACTGCCTTGTACACCCCCAACGGAGCTTATGGCGACCACATGAGCACGATCTGTGAGCTGAGGAAGGAGTCTTTGCGTCAATAAATAGGGTCCAAACACATTGATGCCATAGCAAAACTGTAAATCTTCAGCGGTCATTTGGGCCATTGGTTTATTTACAAGAGCCCCTGCATTGTGAATGAGGACATCAACTGGATCAGAAGGCAGGTTGGTTTGCATAGGATTTTGAAGATCGTAGGCGACCAATTCTAAATTGGACCCATGTTCTTCCTTCAATTCTGAAAGAGGATCAAGATTTCTTGTCAAAACAATGACCTTCCAATCCTTTTGTAAGAACTCTTTTACCGTGGCCAAACCGATGCCACGAGAGCCTCCAGTAATCCAAGCAACCTGCTTCATGTTTTTGCGTATTATATATATGTATACAAAAATGGCCCGAAACAAGTTCGGGCCATTCAAATTTGGGGGAAATTTTTCGCCGGATTAGACCAACATGGTGACCGGGTTTTCCAAATATGCTTTCAGTGATTGCAAGAATGCTGCTCCGCTCGCACCATCCGCAACACGGTGGTCCAAACTCAAGGTCACTTTCATGACGTTGCCAGGAACAACTTGGCCATCCTTCACCACTGGAACTTGCTTGATACCGCCGACAGCAAGGATACCTGCATCTGGTGGGTTCACAATAGCAGTGAATTCTTCTACACCGAACATTCCTAGGTTAGAAATCGTAAAGGTGTTGCCTTCCCAATCTGCCGGTTGTAGCTTCTTGTCTTTTGCTTTTCCAGCAAGGTCTTTCACGCTCGCAGAGATGTGAGAAAGGGCCATTTGGTCTGCATGACGCAATACTGGCACCAACAATCCGTCCTCAATGGCCACGGCTACACCGATGTGTACGTGATCATTTACTCGGATAAAGTCGCCCATCCATGAGCTGTTTACCGCCGGGTGCTTCTTCAAAGCCAAGGCTGTTGCTTTTACTACGAGATCGTTGAAGCTGATTTTCACATCGCCAGATGCGTTCATCGCTTTGCGTGCGGCAATAGCGTTGTCCATATCGATGTCCATCGTCACATAGAAATGTGGCGCAGTGAATTTGCTTTCGCTCAAACGCTTGGCAATAACCTTGCGCATTTGGCTCACAGGGTAATCGGTGTAGTTCTCTACGCCGACTGGAGCCGCTGGAGCTGGAGCCGCTGCCGCCGCGCCTGGCTGAGCCGAGGTGTGGAATGCAGGATTGAATGAATCTACATCGCGCTTCACAATACGACCGTGATCGCCCGAACCTTGAACCATGTTCAAGTCGATGCCGCGATCTGCTGCCAATTTACGAGCAAGAGGTGATGCTTTTACGCTACCGTCAGTAGCTGCTGGTGCCGCTGGAGCGGGTGCAGGTGCTGAAGCTGGTGTCGCCGCTGGCGCAGGAGCTGGAGTAGCTGCTGGTGCAGGAGCTGCTGCCGGGGCTGGAGCTACTTCTTCTGCTGGAGCTACTTCTTCTGCTGGAGCCGCTGCAGGAGCAGCATCGCCAGCTTTCAAAGCTTCAATATCCTCACCTTCATTCCCTAAGATAGCCAATACGGTATCTACAGGAGCTGTTTCGCCTTCGCCAGTTCCGATATAAAGGAGTGTACCCTCTTGACCTGGGAATGCTTCAAATTCCATGGTGGCTTTGTCGGTTTCAATTTCCGCCAACAAGTCGCCTTCATTTACTGTATCGCCAATTTTCTTGTGCCATTTCGCCACAACCCCTTCGGTCATGGTATCTGACAATCTTGGCATGTTAATTACTATCGCCATGTTCTTTTGTGTTATTCAGTGATGAATGGGTAATCTTCCTGAGCGTATACGCCTTGGTACACTTCCGATGAATCTGGGAAATCGCTTTCTTCTGCGAATTTCACACATTCCGCCACAAGGTCCTTGACGCGTTGATCGATGGTCGCGATCTCCTCATCAGTAGCCCATTTTTCTTCTTTGATTTTATTCAAACAAAGCGTGATAGGATCTTTTGCTTGGTACTCAGCCACCTCTTCTTTGGTGCGGTACTTCTGTGGATCAGACATGGAGTGTCCCTTGTAACGGTAGGTGCGGATTTCCAACAAGGTTGGTCCGTCGCCCTTGCGCGCACGCTCGCTAGCCTCGTACACGGCATCATAAACTGCCACAGGATCCATACCGTCGACTGCACGACAAGGCATATCATAACCTAAACCTAGTTTATAGATTTCAGTATGGTTCGCTGTACGCTCTACCGACGTACCCATGGCATAGCCGTTGTTCTCTACACAGAATACTACTGGTAGTTTCCAAAGCATGGCCAAGTTTGCCGTTTCGTGCCAAGAACCCTGACGGATTGCACCATCACCCATGTAGGTAAGGGTAACGTTTTTCTTGCCGTTGTATTGGTCAGCAAAAGCCAAACCGGCACCTAGAGGAATCTGACCCCCTACAATACCGTGACCACCCCAGAATCCTTTATCTGGAGAGAACATGTGCATAGAACCACCTTTACCACGAGAGGTACCGGTAACCTTACCCATAAGTTCGGCCATAATGCGGCGTGGATCTTCGCCCAATGCGATAGGCTGTACGTGGTTACGGTATGCCGTAATCATGTTATCACCTTCTTGCATAGCGTAGGCAGACCCTGCCAATACTGCTTCTTGACCATTATACAAGTGCAAGAATCCACGGATCTTTTGCTGGATGTACAATGCTGCGGACATGTCTTCGAACTTTCTCCAGAAGAGCATGTCTTCGTACCACTTC
>CALDGA010000065.1 GCA_937942085.1 uncultured Flavobacteriales bacterium | reverse complement strand
GGGTGTCCCACAAAATCCACGATGTTGTCTTTTTCCACTCGACGGTCGGTGGTACAAACAATGCCACGAGGCTTGTTTAGGGCGATGTACACATGCTTTTCTTCACGCGCACCGACAGGGTGTCCATCGACGGCAACAACATCTCCTTCTTGTACTTTTTCGCCCAATTCTGGTACAGTACCATTGATAGTGATGCGCCCCTGCTCCAGCAATTTATCTGCCCCGCGACGGGAACAATAGCCTATTTCACTGAGGTATTTGTTGATCCTTGTTGCCATGGGATAAAATTACACCTTGCACCGAGCAATATGAGCACGCCTTGAAGTTTTATTTAACTTAGACCAATTCCCCATTAAAATCTATCGAATACTCATGACCCAGCTGAAACATTTCTTACTCACCGGTGCCCTATGCGCCACCTTCCTTGCACAGGCGCAGGACGCTCCCTTTTTTGTGGACGGCGAAGCTCAAATAGTTCCTGGTTTTGAAAATCCAGATGAGTGGATTCGCGAAGACTTATGGGTGGAAACCTCATTTGATACCGATGGAGATGGCAAACCTGATAGAATGCATGTGGACGTTACTAGGCCCGCACAAACCAACCATGGCCTACAACTACCCGTAATCTACGAGACCAGTCCGTACTACGCGGGTACAGCAGGAAATGACCCCGAGTTATTCTGGAATGTCAAACATGAGATTGGAGAAGTGCCGGCACCGCCAAAGCATGTCGAGGTAGTTCGCAGAGGCCAACGCCCTGTTATTTCCAACTCCCAGGCACGCACATGGGTACCACGAGGCTATATTGTGGTCCATTCCAGCTCCCCTGGAACCGGCCTGTCCGACGGTTCTCCAACGGTGGGTGGCGATAATGAATCCCTAGCACCAATGGCTGTAATTGAATGGCTTGCGGGAAAGGAAAATGGTTACAAGGATCGCACAGGAGATGAAAAAGTACACGCATTTTGGTCCACCGGCAATGTCGGTATGACCGGTACCTCATATAACGGGACATTGCCATTGGCAGCTGCTACGACTGGAATAGACGCATTAAAGGCGATTATCCCCGTGGCCCCCAACACTTCTTATTATCATTACTATCGCTCCAACGGATTGGTCCGCAGTCCTGGCGGTTATTTAGGAGAGGATATCGACGTCTTGTACGAATTCATTCACAGCGGAGACGAGTCTAAAAGAGCCTACGGAAACAAAACCATCCGTGACGAAATCATGCGCGAGCAAATGGATAGAGCCACTGGAGATTACAATGCTTTCTGGGCAGACCGCGATTATTTGAACGATATGGCCCCTATGAAGGCAGCGCTATTGATGTCGCACGGGTTTAACGATTGGAATGTGATGCCTGAGCACAGTTACCGCATTTACAACAAGGCGCGAGAGATGGGACTCCCCGTCCAAATTTACTATCACCAAGGAGGGCACGGTGGGCCACCGCCTATTTCAATGATGAATAAATGGTTTACTCGGTACCTATTTGAAATCGAAAATGGTGTAGAACAAGATCCTAAGGCTTGGATTGTACGAGAAGGCGATGATCGACTTTCCCCTACTCCATATGCTGATTATCCTCACCCTCAAGCAGAGGATGTCGTATTGCATCTTACCAAAGGCGGCAATACCCAAGCAGGGTTAACTACTGATAAGGGAAGCCGTAAAAAAGAAATGCTTGTAGATAATGTAGACTTTGCCGGGGAATATCTCGCACGTGTTAAGAACTCTCCGCATAGACTGCTATACACTACTCCTATTTTAAGTGAAGGCTTACATATCTCCGGTACGGCGAGCATTACACTCTCATTATCGAGTAGTGCACCGGCTGCGAATCTCAGTGTATGGTTGGTATCTCTGCCGTGGAACGGTGAACGCGGTGATGCTGCTATCTACACCAACATAATCACCCGAGGCTGGGCTGATCCACAAAATCATGAAAGTATTTACACAAGCCAGCCTTTAGAACCAGGCGTCTTTTACGATTTGACCTTTGAACTTCAGCCCGATGATCAAATCATCCCTGCGGGACAACAAATAGGTCTAATGATATTTTCAAGTGACCAAGAGTTCACCTTACATCCGAAGCCAGGTACAGAGCTGAAGATAGATTTGAAAGGCTCGAGTTTGACCTTGCCCATTGTTGGTGGGTTGTCGGAGTTTGAGAAGGCTGTAAAATAAAAAAAGGGGCCGTTTCCGGCCCCTTCTAATTTCTCAAATCAACGTCTTTATGGACTTACAAGGTTCACACTGACATTCACATAGAACGGGTTTGTAAGGCCATTCAACTGAGCATAATCTGGAGTGCCGTCGATAAGACCAAAAGCACGGTAGATATCTGGACCCGCTACCAATCGATCTACATCGTAACGGTAGTTGATACGGTACCCAGCTTGAATAGACATCCAAATGAAGTTCTTCAAAGAGAACTCATAAACCGCACGTACGCGGATTTCTCCACGACGGATTTCCAAATCTTCATCACGTAGATCAAAACCTGGTAAGTTCTCGTACATACGGAACGACTGGCCCTGCAACTCATATCCTAAGAATACCATGTTACGAGGGTTGATGGTTCTTCTGACGTGCACACGTGCCGGGAACAACGCCTCTGTACCCCATTTGTTATTTGCGCTGGTCTTGTTATATAGAATCACAGGGATGTAATTCAACTCACCTACACGGTAGGTACGAGCCATACCCACAGCCCATTGCTTTTTCTCTGTTGGACGCTTGCCCCATAACACAGCAGCAGAATACTTTAAGTATTGAGTGGGCATTAGAGAAGATCCATAGGTACCACTCATATCAGCCGATCCTTGAAAAAGGATGAACTGCTCTTCATCAAGAGGCTTATACACGGTTGTATTAATACCAGATGTGCGAAGGCCATGCTCAGAAAGAGTCTGATGTAAGGGGTTATCAGAAGTAGTCGGAGTTTCAGCGTAATTGTAAGAGGTGTTCCAGTAATTCGCCCCCATCTGCCACACAAGGTTTGTTTGGCTGACTACCGGCAGATTGAATTCTGCACGTATTCCCGACGTTGAGTTTACTTGCATCTCATCTCCTCCTGCTACGGTTGATCCGTCAGCGCGATTTAAATCCCCCGGGGTAATGCCATAAGGCCCCTGAAAATCATAGCCCAAAGAAATAAGCTTCGCTGGAGATAATCCTTCAATCTTAGCATTGGCATAACGCTTTATACTCTCATCCTCAAAACCGAGGTCTTCATACAAGCTCCAATCAATATCATCGTCTGCGGTCCCGTCAGTTTGAGCAAAGACCGGCATAGAAGTAAGGACGAAAACTGCCGTCGTTATCTTCAAAAAGTTTGAGACCATCAATTATTTCTTTTTCGATGGCATTTTCAAACGCTTCCACACATCTGTACGGCCAATAGCCTCTACACCAATGTATCCGCGCATGTCCAAAGTATTTATATCACGCATCGTGATTGTACCTTGATAGGTTGAGCCGTTATTCGGATCATACAAAGTACCCTCAGACCATTGGTCATCTCCTTGGTAAACGAAATCTTTACACATACGGAATCCTCTCAATGGTACGTTGCGTAGGTCCGGGTTAGGATTATTAATATCCGTTCTTGGGTTTCCGTCTGCATCATTTGGCTCAATTAGCCATACCACACGACCGTAATACTTATTACCGATACGATCAATTTTGATACGTGAACGTCCATTTGAAGGTTCCCAAATGCCAATAAGGCGATCTCCAGGATCTTCCGTGGATTGTGCCAAATCAAAGCTTAATGTTCCAAATGCAATGACAGCAGAAACTGCCAAAAATGTTAGTTTGCGAATCATGGTTTTTTATTTAATAGTTAAGTCAATTGTATAATTCAATTTAAAATTGCGGTTTCCATCCCAATAGTCTTCTAAAAGGTCAGCGTCAAGAACTACATAAACCTTTCCCTCTTCCATAAGCTCCCCAAGCTCGGCTTCAGGCGCCACATCCAAGCGAGCAGAAACAGCCCCATCTTCCAACGGGTTTTTTACTGCAGCCTCTTGCATGGATACGTCCTCGTTATCACTAGCAAATGAAACTATGAAAGCACTTACGTCTGTAAATCCAAGACTATCATTCGGAAATACTTCTGCAGAGGTCAAACGGGCATCGCTTATTCTCATCCCATCGGAATATGCCTCGCCAAGAATTTCCTTAAGGTCAACTATAATTTCAGTCTGACCACTATTAGGACCAGCAAACAACGGGCCTTCAAGGGTGAACTCTAAATCACTAACTGCGTACTCATGTACTTCTCCTGGGCCGGAGCAACTCACTGCAGCTACGGCTAATACTGCTATCACAACAGTTCTTAGATATTTTATCATAATCAGTTCATTTAAAACCGTAAGATAAAACAATAAAAATCGGCGTGCTCACTCCGGTTGAATTTTTAAGGGATTTAAAGCCTGATTTAGGATTCGTTAGACATCTTTGAGGATTAGGTGTCAAGCGAGTATCGGGAAATCAAGTGCTAAAAAAAGGGGCCGTTTCCGGCCCCTTTTCGTTTTATCTAAGATCGTATCGATCTGCATCCATAACCTTATTCCAGGCACTGATGAAATCTTGTACGAACTTGTCGTTGTTGTCGTCTTGCGCGTAAACTTCCGCGATTGCACGTAGTTCGGAATTTGAGCCAAAGACTAGGTCTGTGCGCGAAGCGGTGCGTTCAATAGCGCCTGTTGCTCTGTTTCTAGCATCGTAGCTATTGTAACCAGTAGTATGCCATGAGACATCCATGGATAACAAAGTTTTGAACCAGCGGTTATCTAAAGCACCGTCTGTCCAAACGCCATCACCCGTGTAGGATACACCCATTGCGCGCATACCTCCCACCAAAACGGTCATTTCCACAGGGGTAAGCCCGAGTAATTGGGCCTTATCTAGCATGATTTCCTCGGGACTTACGGCAAACTCTTTTTCACTGTAGTTTCTTAAACCACAAGCTTTAGGTTTGAGAAGTTCGAAAGAATCGACGTCTGTTTGCTCCTGAGTAGCATCGCCACGACCAGTCGTAGACACTACGGTTGATCCGCTGGCCATCTCGATGGCAACAGCACCTCCAAGGACGATAACATCAGCGACACTAGCATTATGCTCCGCTGCAATCGCCTCATAGATAGCTAAAACCTTATGGAGCTGCGCCGGGCGATTCACTTCCCAATCTTTTTGAGGCGCCAATCTGATGCGAGCACCATTTGCCCCTCCTCTGTTATCCGAACCTCTAAAGGTGCTGGCACTTGCCCAAGCCGTTTCAACCATTTCTGTGACGGTTAGTCCACAGCTTTTCAAAGCATCCCGCACACCATTTTCTTCGGCGCTTGTCAATGTTCTTCCGGCTGGGATAGGATCTTGCCAGATATAATCTACATCCTTGTAATCACCTGTAACGTAGTTGCTCTTAGGCCCCATATCGCGGTGCAATAGTTTGAACCAAGCACGAGCAAAGGCTTCACCAAACTCTTCCGGATTTGCTCTGAAGCGCTCACAAACCTTACGGAACTCAGGATCTACTTTCAATGACATATCTGCCGTAGTCATCATAGGCAGTACTTTCTCTCCACTACCGTCCACTTGAGGTACCATATCTTCCTCTGCGCAGTTGATAGGGTGCCATTGCCAAGCTCCTGCTGGACTTTTCTTACACTCCCACTCGTATTTGAATAAGAGGTCTAGGTAGCCCATATCCCATTGCGTTGGGTTAGTCGTCCAAGGCCCTTCAATACCACTTGTGATCGTATCTACACCTTTACCAGATTTGTATGTACTTGCCCAACCAAAGCCCATAGCTTCAATAGGTGAACCTTCAGGCTCTGCTCCTACTAGTCCGGCATCACCGGCACCGTGTGCTTTACCGAAAGTATGTCCACCCGCAGTCAAGGCAACTGTTTCTTCGTCGTTCATAGCCATACGCTTGAACGTCTCGCGCACGTCTTGCGCAGAAAGTGCTGGATCTGGATTCGCGTTCGGTCCTTCAGGATTTACATAGATCAATCCCATCTGAACCGCAGCTAAAGGATTCTCAAGCGACTGACGTGTATCACCGTAACGGTTATCACCTAACCATTCGTCCTCTGCTCCCCAGTAAATGTCTTTTTCTGGATGCCAAATATCTTCGCGACCTAAGGCGGTGCCATGGTTAGGACCACCCATATCTTCGATGGCAACATTCCCTGCTAATACCAACAAATCAGCCCATGAGAGCTTGTTTCCGTATTTTTCTTTGATCGGCCACAGCAATCTTCTTGCCTTGTCCAAGTTTCCGTTATCCGGCCAAGAATTCAACGGAGCAAATCGCTGAGCTCCCGTAGCTGCACCACCACGTCCATCTCCTGTACGGTAGGTTCCTGCAGCGTGCCATGTCATACGAATAAAGAACGGACCGTAATGTCCATAGTCCGCCGGCCACCAATCTTTGCTGTCTTTCATCACAGCCTTAAGGTCTGCTTTAACAGCATTGAGATCTAGGTTTTTAACCTCTTCTTTATAGTCCAATTCTGGCAGCGGGCTACTTTTCGCATCGTGCTGACGCAGAATATCTAAATTCAATTGATTCGGCCACCAATCTTTGTTTTGGGTACCGAGGTCCATCTTCGTCGACGAACCATGGAATGGGCATTTGCTTTCAGTCATATAATCAAATTTTTGTTGAATTTACGATAAGGATATACAATCATAGCCATGGAGGTTATTGATTTTACTTATACGCCCATAAGTTTATAAGTTGCCGATATTCTTTTAATTCAATCGAGCGGTATAATATCATACTTGAACAGCCTTTAGATAATGTTCTATTTTTGTTAGGAACTATTAACCACCAATAAGAACAAAAAAATCCAGAATGCAAGCTTTAAAAGATCGATTGGAAAACTGGTTCTGGCACAGTTGCTTCACCTTTCTACACTTGTGGAATTCTGTTGCTTCTGGTAAGTTCTTCTTCTACACGGTTAACAATCCTTCTATGCACTATGGAGGTGCCTTTCTCGACCGAAAAACAACGCTTTTACGGCAACTAAGGGAGGACTGGATTCCAAAAGGATTCTCTCACACAGGAACACTCGACCAACTTCCAAAG
>CALDGA010000064.1 GCA_937942085.1 uncultured Flavobacteriales bacterium | reverse complement strand
ACATTACCTCGACCGCTACTTACATATAAAGTAAAATGAGAGCCCGTGGTATATAATTCTTGTTCCTCCGCGATATTACCTTCTTGATCAACCACCTTTAATACAAGGTCGTGGCTTACATCTGGCACCATGATTAATTCGTCGATAATCATTCCTTTTTGATCAAACTTGGAGGTTACATATCCAACGAATTCATCTTTATAATTGGGTAAGGGAAACTTTGGAAGTTCATTAGGATTGGTACTAAGCAGTAATTTCCTTCCCAACTTTACTTTGGCAAATGCCTCAGGAAACAACTCAACTACGGCTCCTTTTTCAACTCCTGGGACATAATTCATGCTATCAATCACTTCAAAGGTCAATCCGACAGAATCAATAACGCGGATAGCCTTATCTAAGGTCATCAAACGAATATCCGGTACTTGTACAAATTTTCCATGTTGTGTAGTTCTATGCATCCAAAACAAGGTAGTTGCACCAATCAACACCACGAATAAGCCACCAAAGATCACCGTCTTTAGAAATTGCTTCGATAAAATGAATCGTATCCATTGTTTCATATGGTAAAGATACTTTTTTGGACCCTACCAGAGAAGTCTCCAATGCATTACATTTACACTAATACAAATCCCTATGAAAACAGTTGTTGTTCTTGCCGGTGGATATTCCACAGAACACCAAATCAGTCTCGCCTCAGGGCGCACTGCGGAGGCCGCTTTTGTCGAGGCGGGCTACAAAGTGCTCTTCGTTGTTTTGAAGAAAAATGGATTTTGGTTAGAGGACCAATTAATTAAGCTCACCGACCTCGGCGCCGACTTCGTTTTCAACGTCATTCACGGCACCCCTGGTGAAGACGGGCACATCTCAGGCATGCTCGAAGTATTCGGCATCCCTCACAGCACCTGCCCTACCTTCCAAAGTGCCCTGACCTTCAACAAAGCGCGCTGCAACCAAATCTTACGCGCCGCTGGCTACGACGTCCCCAAGGGGCAACTCTTCACCCAACTGCCCGACCTCGACCTTTTCAGTAGTTGGAACTTCCCAGTATACGTAAAGCCGAACCGCGCCGGATCTAGCTTTGGTGTTACGCGTGTGGAAGCCACCGAAGAACTCGAAGCCGCCTTTAATTACGCCTTCTCCGAGGACGACGAGGTGCTGGTGGAAGAAGGTATTATAGGTACAGAGGTGGGATGTGGCGTGCTGCGCTACAATGGCCAGCAACCAGAGGCTATCGCCATCACCGAAATTGTCCCCACCGAAGCCAAATTCTTTGATTACAAAGCCAAATACGAAGGCAAGAGCCAGGAAATTACCCCTGCCCGAATCTCCGATAAAGTCGCAGAAAAAATCAGTGAAATTTCAACCGCAGTGTACGACCACCTCAAACTCGAGGGCATTGTTCGCATCGACTTCATCATCACTGCATCGCAAGAGCCGGTGATGATTGAAATCAACAGCATACCGGGCCTTAGCCCAGCAAGCATCATTCCACAACAGATTGCACATAGAGGCTGGAAATTAAGTGAGGTCTTGGCCCAATTGGCCGAAGAATCCATCGCCAGAACCCAAGCAAAAAAGATTGGCTAACTTCGTACCATGTCTAGAATTGCACTCTTCCCAGGATCTTTCGACCCCATCACTCTGGGGCATGTAGATATTATTGAACGGGCCGTCCCCCTTTTCGACGAGATCAAAATCGCCGTAGGAACGAACAGCGCGAAAAGCTACCTCTTTTCGCTTGAGCAACGCGTCCAATGGATCGAGCAGACCTTCGCGCATGAACCCAAGATTAGCGTCATTACCTACGAAGGTTTGACCGTTGATTTTGCAAGGGAGCAAGGGGTCCAATTCTTATTGCGCGGCCTTCGCAACCCTGCAGATTTCGAATTTGAAAAAGCCATCGCCCAAGCCAACCGCGAGATGGTACCAGATTTAGAAACCGTCTTTCTACTCACCAGCGCACGCTACGCCTACATCAGCTCAAGCATTGTGAGAGAAGTCTACAACCACGGCGGCGATTTCCAGAAATTTGTTCCCGCAACGGTGCAACCTTAAGCTTCCTCGATAAATTTTTCGAAGGTTTCTGTCAGACTATTATACGTCGGCAGCTCCGCCATGCGCTCCTTTAACAGCTCCGGCGCCGCCCAATACACGGCCGTAATGCCCTCATCAATCTGTGGCTTGAGCTTCTTAGAATAATCCGTGACCATGGGATACCAATAGGTAGTCTTGAGCATGTATTCACCCTTATCCGGATAACAATGATAGGTGCGCACGGCTGGACCGGTAATCTTGCACCGCTTTACACGGCATTCCTCTTGTACTTCACGAACGGCACAAACTTCGACGGTTTCTTTGGACTCTAATTTTCCTTTTGGCATGTCCAATTTTCCGTTACGTTCAATAATAAGCAACTCACCAGCCTCGTTGCGCACCCAACCGCCTGCCGCAATAACGCGCTGATGTAAGGTCATAAAGTAGGCCCAGAATACATGATCCTGCCCTATCTCAAAAGTCCGGATTTCCGATCCGTTATAGCATTCTTTCAACCAGCGTTTTACACTTTTCAGTGTAAGTAACGTGTTGATAAAATCAGGAGCTTCATGGCCCGGAACCGGCACCAAAATGGCGCCCCTAATGAAAACTTTCACGTAATTTTGCAGCATGATACAAAACAAACAAGTGGCGCTCAAAACAGCTGAGAGCCTATTGCAAATTAAAGCAATCAAATTACAACCGGAAAACCCATTTACATGGGCTAGTGGATGGAAAAGTCCAATTTATTGTGATAACCGACTCACCTTAAGTTTCCCCACCATTCGCAACTTTCTGAAAATTGAGTTCGCCAAGCAAATTGAAGAGATCTACGGAAAACCAGATTACATCGCAGGTGTAGCCACTGGAGCCATCGCCATAGGCGTACTTGTCGCAGAATACATGGGAGTTCCCTTCGTCTATGTTCGCGACAAGGCAAAAGGCCACGGCCGTCAAAATCAAGTGGAAGGATTTTTTGAGCCGGGCAGCAACGTGGTGGTCATTGAAGACCTTGTATCTACCGGCGGTTCTTCTTTGAAAGCCGTAACTGCACTGAAAGAAGCAGGTGCCCGCGTGCTGGGAATGTTGGCCATCTTTACCTATGATTTTCAAGTCTCTCGAGACAGTTTCGAAGAATCAGGCGTTCGCTTGAACACGCTAAGTGATTACCACCACCTCTTGGAGCTAGCCGAAGAACAAGGTTCTATTCTACCGGACCAGTTGGATTTGCTCAGAGAATGGCGCATAGACCCCTCAAACTGGGGCCAATAATTACTCCGAAAAAGGATGTACCCATGTAACGGTATCGAGGTCATAATGCACCTCGGTACCGTTTTTTAATTCTAGGCCCAAGTGGCCTGAAGGCTGCACATGCGCCACGCGCGCCTCGAAGGACGTGCCCTCCACCTCGTAGCGATGCCACTGATCGCGACCCCATAATAATTGGTCGTAGCGCTTTCTCAACGCAGGGATATCGGCAAACTCAAAGGCCTGCGGCCGCAACGCCGCCATAATCTCTTGAACCCAATGCATCACATCTGCTTCCGCGCCAAGGGTTTCCATGGAAATACTGCGCGCCAAATCCATGTGCGAGGCACGCACATTCATCCCCAACCCCAATACCGAACTTTTAATCCCCGAAGCACACCAATGGTTCTCGATGAGCATACCGCCTAATTTTCGATCGCCCACCATCAGATCGTTGGGCCATTTGAACGCGACTTTTTCGGGGAGGACAGAAGATAATCGGCCACAAACCCACCTATTAATATCGAAACTCTCCTTCACTGGCACGGGCCATCGCAATAAAACCGACAAAAGCACCGAATTTCCTGGGGTATCGTGCCACTTTGACACACCGCGTCCCCTACCTTTGTCTTGAGAAGCCGCGACCACGGCGCTAAGGTGCGCCATATCAGGGTTTTCTTGTAATTTACGCTTTAATTCCAGCTGTGTGCTGTCGACGCGTTCGAGCCAATACATAGTCTCTATATCCGACATTAGGGCCTGTTTTATTGCTTGTGCCGAAGATGGCATATGTTTTGGTAATTTAAGCACAAATAGAACATTCATTCATGCATCAGAAACCCGAAGCCTCTTCGGAGCTCCTTAAAAAATTTGTGGTGGACGGCCTTCAAGAGATTAAAGGCCAGAACATCACCATCATGGACCTACGCGATATTGAAAATGCAGTGACAGATTTCTTCGTCATCGCGGAGGGTAATTCCAACACTCAAGTAAATGCTTTGCAAGAAAGCGTGCACAAAATGGTCCGTGAAAATGTTGGAGATAAACCATGGCATGTAGAAGGCCGTGAAAATGCCGAATGGATTTTGATGGATTACGTCAATGTGGTGGTTCACATTTTCCAACAAGGCATCCGCGAATTCTACGATTTAGAAAGCCTTTGGGGAGATGCAGAAGTGCACACATTAGAAAACTTATAACAGCATAATGGCCGAGAATCCCAACCAAAAACAAATTGACAAGCTGAAAAAACAGTTTGCTAAAAATGCCAACGATAAGAAAGGCGGTGATCCTAATAAACCAAAGAGTCCCCTCTTCGGCTTTTACTGGGTGTACATCGCAATTTTTGCCCTATTCATCGGGATGCAAATCTTTAGCGCAATTAGCTTTAGCGCAAAAAGCTCTAACTACCAGGAGTTTGAAACTGCATTGGAATTGGGCGATGTCGATCGCGTAAAGATCATCAACGAAAAAAAGGTCCAAGTCTTCATCAAGGAAGATGCCCTAAAGGATTCTGAGCGATACGAAGAAGTACGCAGCTCCAACTTGAGCGAAGAAATTAATCCTGGGCCTCACTACATCTTCGAGATGCCTTCACAAGCGTTCGAAGATAGAATCAAGGATTACTACAGCATGCATCCTGGCGAAAAGCAAATCGCCGTCAACTATGAAACCCAAGATAATTTCTTGGGAGATATCATCTCATGGGTCCTTCCACTGGTCCTCATGATTGCCGTATGGATGTTCTTGATGCGCAGAATGTCGGGCGGCGCCCCAGGCGGTGGCGGGGGAAGTCAGATCTTCAACATAGGAAAATCTCGCGCCAAGGTATTCGACAAGGATACTGAGGTGAAAACAACCTTCAACGAAGTAGCCGGGATGACCGGAGCAAAAGAAGAGGTACTCGAGATTGTAGACTTCTTGAAAAACCCCAAAAAATACACTGAACTAGGCGGTCGCATCCCCAAAGGGGTAATGCTTTCAGGGCCTCCGGGAACCGGTAAAACCCTACTTGCCAAAGCCGTTGCTGGCGAGGCGAAGGTGCCCTTCTTCTCACTCAGTGGTTCAGATTTCGTGGAGATGTTCGTAGGTGTAGGTGCCTCGCGTGTCCGCGACCTATTCAAACAAGCGAAAGAAAAATCGCCATGTATCATTTTCATCGATGAGATCGACGCCATTGGCCGTGCCCGTGGCAAGAACAACTTCACCGGAGGAAACGATGAGCGCGAAAATACCTTGAACCAGCTCTTGACCGAGATGGACGGGTTCGGCACCAACGAACACGTGATCGTCATGGCGGCCACCAACCGTGCAGATATTTTGGACCGCGCCTTGATGCGTGCCGGACGTTTCGACCGCATCATCTACGTGGACCTTCCAGAGTTGAACGAGCGTGAAGATATCTTCAAGGTTCACCTCAAGGGCATCAAAACAGACGATACTGTAGATGTGAAACTATTGAGCAAGCAAACGCCTGGTTTCTCCGGGGCAGATATTGCCAATGTGTGTAACGAAGCAGCATTGATTGCAGCCCGCAAAGGCAACAAGCATGTGGGCAAACAAGATTTCTTGGATGCCGTTGATAGAATCGTGGGGGGATTGGAAAAGAAAACCAAGATCATTACACCACAAGAGAAAAAGGTCATTGCCTACCACGAGGCGGGTCATGCAGCGGTGAGCTGGTTGCTCGAGCATGCTGCACCACTAGTGAAGGTGACGATCGTTCCTCGCGGCCGTTCTTTGGGAGCAGCATGGTACCTTCCGGACGAGCGCCAAATCACTACGACGGAGCAAATGCTGGACGAAATGGCGGCTACCATGGGAGGTCGCGCTGCAGAACATGTAGTGTTCGACAAGATTTCTACTGGCGCTTTGAGTGATTTAGAAAAAGTGACCAAGCAAGCCCGTGCCATGGTAACCATCTATGGTTTGAACGACGAGCTTGGAAACATTACCTATTACGACAGCCAAGGCCAGAGTGAATACATGCAAAAGCCGTATTCAGAGACCACTGCGGAGAAGATTGACAAAGAGATCAGCAAGATCATCGAAGGTCAATACCAACGTGCCATTGAGTTGTTGCGTTCGAATAGAGAAAAATTGGACCAATTAGCCCAACTCCTTCTCGACAAAGAAGTCATCTTCAAAGAAAACGTCAAAGAGATCTTTGGCCCGCGACCATGGGACAGGGAAGAAGAAGTCGTTGAGGCGGAGGCACCTGCCGAGGAGGCTTCTGCACCTGCTCAATCAGAGGAAGACACTCCTGCAGCAGAATAAACACTTGTAAATAAGAAAGATAAGCCGCGCCCGTTGGGCGCGGCTTTTTTGTTGATAGCTCGAGCGCGGCGCAGTGGTTATTTGAAATCCACACCTTATTTTTGATATATATCTACGCTATGGCCCGTCAAAAAGGATTTTTCTCAAAGCTCAAAAGCAGCCTTTTGGGTTCTTCATCTGCACAAGAAGAAGAGCGTGGAAAATTCGCCCCGAAAGAAGAGCTTCCCCTAGACGAGAAATTCGTGTCTCAGTTCACCGAGGGTGGCGCCAATTTCATGTATTGCCCTTCCAAAGAAGAGGCCATAGAAGAGCTTCAATTGTATGCCCAGGAGCAAGGATGGAAAGGTTTGTTCATTGCTACGCCTGCGTTGGCAGATTGGGCCAACAGCACTAAGCTTGCAGCCACCTTTGAAAACGACGGACAATATCCCGTGGTCATGACCGGTTGTGAAGCACTTATTGCCTTTAACGGCGGCATTATGATTCATTCGCACCACACGGGCGGAAGAAAATTGGGTGACCTGCCCCAGCACCATGTGCTCATCGCCTATACTTCCCAGATCGTGGCAAACTTGCGAGACGGCATGACCGCCATCAATCAAAAATACCGCGAACAACGCCCGAGCAATATCTCAGTCATTCGTGCACCGCACGCGCAGGCAGTGGAATTGGCCTCGGCGGATCCAAACAAAGGTCGAACTGTGTTTTTAATTCTCATTGAAGACGAAGCCTGATGGGAAAACGCGCACTCTTTGGATTCATCTATGCCGGTGGCCTCATCGGTATCTTGGGCTTCACCCCTTACGGCACTTACATGCTGGCTTTCTTCACGCTGTTGTTGCTGAACGAAGTCGCACGCATCCTTGATGTGCAAAGCAGGTTGCCTTTACTCACCTTTACATCACTTTTTTTGATTGGGGGAGCCATTGGAAATTGGGGCGGGCCGGAAGAAATCATCAGCGCCACTCTAGCCATCGGGATCATGATGGTGTTGGCCTTGTTGCGCGCGGAGCGTCCGGCGCATGAAATGCGCCGGGGGTTGTTTGCGCTTGCCTATGTGTTCCTTCCCATGGCCCTGATCATTCAGACCACCAGGGATTTCTCGGAATTAATCTTGTTCATCTTCACCATGATTTGGGCGTCGGACACCTTTGCCTATTTGGCCGGACGCTCGTTCGGAAAGCGTCCCTTCGCTCCAAAACTCAGCCCCAAGAAAACCATTGAAGGATTCGCTGGCGGCGTGGTGGGAACCATCATTACGGGCTTCGCCGTGAATCATTATTGGGACCTGCTGGATGTAGATGTGGCCCTAGCATTGGCGGCTGTAGTTTCTATTACTGCCCCTTTTGGAGATTTAGTCGCGTCCTCGTTAAAACGCGAGGCCGATGTGAAAGATTCCGGTGTATTTTTGCCGGGTCACGGCGGGGCTTTGGATAGATTAGATAGCTTCCTGACCGCGGCACCCATCGCGATACTCATTTATCAATACATGATATGAAACTACATAGAGAAGGTAAAGGCACCCTAGCCGTTGTTTTCCTTGCTTTGGTTATTCTGAACAGCCTAGTACAATGGGCAACAGAATTGGCCTGGTTAGAATTTTCAGTACTCGGCTTGAGCGTTGTACTATACGCCATCGTGCTGCAATTCTTCCGCAATCCTACACGCACCATCACCATCAATCCGAAAGGCATGCTTTGCCCTGCGGATGGAAAGGTCGTGACCATTCAGGAAGTATTTGAAAATGAGATTCTAAAGGACAAGTGTATTCAAATGTCCATTTTCATGTCGCCGTTCAATGTGCATGTAAACCGCTACCCTTTAGGCGGTAAAGTCACTGATGCCATTCACCATCCGGGCAAATTCCTAGTGGCATGGCATCCGAAAAGCTCCACCTTGAACGAGCGTACCACTGTAGCTGTGGAAAATGAAAACTGGGGTAAGGTGGTCTTCCGTCAGATTGCTGGCGCGGTAGCGCGACGCATTGTAATGTATGCGGAACCAGGAGATATGGCTGCCCAAGGTTCGGAATTTGGCTTCATTAAATTCGGATCTCGTGTGGATCTTTTCTTGCCGCTGGACAGCGATATCAAGGTCCAAGAAGGTGATGTTGTAAAGGGCGGTATTACCGTGCTTGCGACGCGTAACGCCTAAGCTTCCAACTCTTTTACCCACGCCAATACCAAATCGAATTGTTCCGCTTTGGTAATCTCGCTATTGTCTAAGGTTCTAGCATCGGATGCTGCAATAAGGGGTGAATCTGCGCGCTCCATATCCGCTTTATCTCTAGACTGAAGATTTTCCAATACCTCAGCGACGGTCCAGTGTTGGCCTTTGGCGGCGAGTTCCTGTTGGCGTCGTTCGGCACGTACCTGATCTGAGGCCGTCATGAAGATTTTCAATTCCGCATTTGGGAAGACAACGGTACCAATATCGCGGCCGTCCATCAC
>CALDGA010000063.1 GCA_937942085.1 uncultured Flavobacteriales bacterium | reverse complement strand
AAATTTGATCATATTTTGGGATCTGTCCCGCAAGTTTGCGTTTGTTCCACCAAAATGGATCGAGTTTATGAACCAAATTTTTAACCACGCCCCCACCCATGAACTGCAAGCGCGCGACGCAGCGCATCATATGCACCCGTTTACAGCACAGGGGCAATTGGCAGAAAAAGGTGCGCGTGTCATCACCGCGGCGAATGGCGTATTCGTTTACGACAGTGATGGTGAAAAAATCTTGGACGCGATGGCGGGGCTATGGTGTGTCAATATCGGTTACGGCCGAGAAGAGCTTGCTGATGTGGCGCATCGTCAGATGAAACAGCTGCCCTACTACAACACCTTCTTTCAAACGACTCATATCCCAGCCATTGAATTGTCCGAACGCATTGCAAACCTTGCACCAGCGGATTTGAACCATGTTTTTTATGCAGGTTCCGGGTCCGAGGCGAACGATACAAACATTCGCATGGTACGTCATTATTGGGCGATGAAGGGCAAGCCGCAAAAATCAATCATCATCAGCCGCAAAAATGCCTATCACGGGTCGACCGTTGGGGGTGGATCACTTGGCGGGATGAGTGCGATGCACGAACAAGGCGGTATGCCAATCCCTGACATCCATCATATCAAGCAACCTAATTGGTGGAGCGAAGGGGGCGATATGACCCCCGAGGATTTCGGTCGCGCCCGCGCCGCCGAGTTAGAAGAGACAATCAAGCAACTGGGGACAGATCGTGTCGCCGCCTTTATCGCCGAACCTGTCCAAGGGGCGGGCGGCGTGATCGTTGCGCCAGACACATATTGGCCCGAAGTCCAGCGCATCTGTGACGATTACGGTATTTTGCTGATTGCAGATGAAGTCATTTGTGGCTTTGGCCGTACAGCGAATTGGTTTGGCTCCGACACCCTGAAAATTCGCCCCCATATCATGACAATCGCCAAAGGGCTAAGCTCGGGCTACCAGCCGATTGGTGGGTCGATTGTGTGTGATGAGGTTGCCAAGGTCATCGCAGGGGATGAATTTAACCACGGCTACACCTATTCCAGCCACCCTGTCGCCGCAGCTGTCGCCAATGAAAACCTGCGCATTATGGAAGAGGAAAACATTGTCGGCCACGTGCGCAACACAGCCGCCCCCTATCTGAAACAGAAATGGGAGGCGATGACAGATCACCCCATGGTTGGTGAAGCGAAAATTGTGGGCATGATGGGATCAATCGCACTAACCCCGAACAAAGCCGCCCGCGCAGCGTTCAAATCAGAAGCGGGAACGGTTGGTTATATTTGTCGTGAACGCTGTTTTGCGAACAACTTGATTATGCGCCACGTTGGAGACCGCATGATCATTTCTCCTCCCTTAATCATTTGCAACGATGAAATTGACATGCTGATCGCGCGCGCGCGGAGATCATTGGATGAAGCAATGGAGATCGTCAAAGAACAAGGTTTGTGGGAAGAGGAATGTGCTTGTTTTTAGCTAGGTGCAATAAAACTGTTTGTTCCCGCGTCAAAAGGGGAACGGACTAAAAATTCGCTTAAAACGCAAAAAGCTGGTTGCACCATAAGCGGTTGATATGTTTACAATCGCGACAAGAGCGGCAAAAGACCGTGGGAACAAGGGAGCCTAGTTTGGCCTTAGACGAAACAAACAACGCATTCGTTCGCTTTGATCGGGTGCAAAAAAGCTATGACGGTGAATCCCTCGTCGTCAAAGATCTTAATCTGGACATTCCAAAAGGCGAGTTTCTGACAATGTTGGGGCCATCTGGCTCTGGCAAGACCACGTGTCTTATGATGCTGGCCGGTTTTGAAACCGCCACGCATGGCGAAATTTTGTTGGATGGCGTGTCGATCAACAATATTCCACCCCACAAACGTGGGATTGGCATGGTATTTCAAAACTATGCTCTGTTCCCGCACATGACAGTTGCGGAAAATCTGTCGTTCCCGCTCGAAGTACGGAACATGGGAAAATCGGAACGCGAAGCCAAAGTGAAACGCGCTCTCGATATGGTTGAGATGGGGGATTTCGGTGGTCGCCGTCCCGCACAGCTTTCTGGCGGACAGCAGCAGCGGATCGCATTGGCGCGTGCTTTGGTTTTTGAGCCTGAATTGGTTCTTATGGACGAACCTTTGGGTGCATTGGACAAACAGCTGCGCGAAAAGATGCAGTTTGAAATTACGCGTCTTGCGCACAATTTGGGCATTACCGTTGTCTATGTCACGCATGATCAGACAGAGGCCCTGACAATGTCGGACCGTGTTGCTGTGTTTAATGATGGTGTGATCCAACAATTGGCCAGACCAGACATGCTATACGAAAGGCCAGATAATAGCTTTGTTGCTCAGTTCATTGGAGAAAATAACACACTAGAAGGCACAGTGAAGAGCCTGACCGACGATACCGCAGTAGTAGAGTTAGACGGTGGGCTGCAGCTTCAGTGTGAACCAATCAATGTTGATAATGTTGGGCAGCGAACGCGCGTGTCAGTGCGCCCCGAGCGAGCGGAATTGAACTTGAATAATTTATCACAAGATGCCTGCACACTCACTGGAACGGTACAGGAATTTATTTACATGGGTGACATATTTCGTACGCGCATCAGCGTTGCAGGTTGTGACGACTTCATCATTAAAACGCCTAACTCTCCGAACCAAAAAAGACTGTCACCAGGGCAGAACGTAAAATTTGGTCTTAACAAAAAAGATTGCAGGGCTTTAGATCCTTGAGTTGCGTTTATTGATATGTGGCGTAACATCAACTCGATTCCGCTGAATTCGCCCAGTCATCGGTTTCACATAGAAATGGGCGAGCAAGGGAGACTTAAATGAACCTTAGTAAATTTTTGGTAACTACCACCGCTTTGACATTGTCTGCGGGAATTGCGAGTTCTCAAGATATGACCATTGTATCTTGGGGTGGAGCGTACTCGAAGTCACAGCTTAAGGCTTACCACGAGCCTTATTCAGAGAAGACTGGCGTGAACATAATTAATGATGATAGCTCTGCGGAAGCCGTTGCTAAGTTGCGTGCAATGAATGAAGCGAACAATGTTACATGGGACGTTGTCGACGTTGTTGCGGCAGATGCAATGCGTTTGTGCGATGAAGGATTAGCCCTTGAAATTGACCATGATACGCAACTTGCACCGGCTCCAGACGGCACATCAGCATCTGAAGACTTCGGTGAATTGATTGTTTCAGACTGCTTTATCCCGCAAATCGTATACTCTACAACGTTTGGCTATCGCACGGATTTAGTAGGCGACACTGCTCCGACGAGTGTATGCGCTGTTTTTGACT
Source organism: uncultured Flavobacteriales bacterium (assembly GCA_937942085.1). Lineage (GTDB taxonomy): Bacteria > Bacteroidota > Bacteroidia > Flavobacteriales > Schleiferiaceae > UBA10364. The sequence continues at coordinate 2,648 of CALDGA010000063.1, read as the reverse complement.
TAGAAAACTACCCCGGGAAGCGTTCTTTGGAAAAGCGGCCAATTAATAATATGGAATGGGCCTTACTTTGCGATGGAGTTGCAAAAGATGAAGTCTACAATGTTTTGGAGACGAGCGAGGGTCAAGATAGAGCGCTGGCAAAATTAGATACGATCAAAGATAGTGTGGTATGGTGGTCAGCTGGTGCTGATACACCACAATTGCTGGCAGACGGCGAAGTCATTATGGGATCAACCTATAATGGTCGATTGTTCAGTGTCATTGAAGAACAAAAACAGCCTGTTGCTATGTTGTGGGATGCTCAGGTCTTTGATTTAGACGGTTGGATTATTCCAGCGGGTCTTAGTGCCGAGCGCCAAAAACGTGCTCTTGATTATATTTACTTTGCAACAGACACTCAGCGTTTAGCTGATCAAGCGAAGTATATTTCTTATGGTCCTGCGCGCGCTTCATCTGCACCGCTCGTTGGAAAACATGCTGACTTGGGAATTGATATGGCCCCTCATATGCCGACTGATCCAAATAATGCAAAAAATACGTTTTTGTATAACTATGAATTTTGGGCAGATTATCGCGATGATATTGATGCAAAATTCCAAGCATGGCTTGCGCAATAATTGATTAAGATAATGAGAGGCGCCTAAATGGCGCCTCTTATCATTGCTATACGAAATTGAGGCAAATTTGTTAGATTATTCCGAGAAATACTCAATGGAAGTGGCGGACGGTACTCCATTAAAGAAGTCGCTCGCGCGCTCACTCCGTAAAGAAAAGTTACGCGCGTTAGCACTAATTGCTCCATTGCTTATTTTTGTATTGGTTACATTTGTACTGCCGATTGGTACGATGCTCACCCGTTCCATTGATAACAGTATAGTGGAAGAAATTTTGCCAAGAACAGTTTTGGCACTGGAAGACTGGAATGAGAAAGGTGATGAGCTGCCCAATGAAATGGTGTTTCGGTCTTTCGTGGAAGATTTCCAGGATGCGATTGCAGATAAAAACCACACAAAGATTGGATCCCGGCTTAATTACGAAGTGAGTGGGATGTCCTCGCTCTTCAGGAAGTCTGCAAGGAAAGTGAAAAAATGGGATTTAACAGACAATGCCCCAATTAAGCAAAAGTTGATCGAGGTAAATAAGGCGTGGGGAGATGTTGAAACGTGGGCTGTTATTAAAACTCACTCAGTAGCCCTCACAAACGGTTATTTTTTAAATGCTGTCGACATGCAGCGTACACCATTCGGTGCCCAAGCTCAGCCAGAAAACAAACAAGTATTGGTAAAGCTATTCATCAGAACTTTAAAAATGTCACTGATCATTACCGGCATGTGTATTTTACTTGGATATCCCGTGGCGTGGCTATTAGCAAATTTGTCGAACCGAACATCAAACTTATTGCTCATTCTTGTGTTATTACCTTTTTGGACCTCACTTCTGGTCAGAACCTCTGCTTGGAAGGTAATGCTTCAGAACCAAGGTGTTATCAATGATCTACTTGTATGGATAGGCTTAATTACGGACGATTCTCGGCTAGAAATTATCAATAATCAATTCGGCACAATTGTTGCCATGACTCACATTTTGCTCCCGTTTATGATCTTACCAATGTACTCCGTTATGAAGACAATTCCTCCATCATATTTGAGAGCTGCGAAGTCATTGGGGGCGACCAATTGGACAGCATTCTGGCGTGTTTACTTTCCTCAGTCAGTGCCTGGAATTGGCGCAGGTTCAATCCTAGTGTTTATTTTGGCGATTGGGTATTACATAACCCCAGAGATTGTAGGCGGTACTGATGGCATCTTCATATCTAACCGAATTGCTTATCATATCAGCTCTTCTTTAAATTGGGGTTTAGCCTCTGCGCTTGGTGCAATCTTACTCGGAGTAGTTCTGATATTATACTGGGTGTATGATAAAATAGTCGGTATCGATAACGTTAAATTGGGATAATGGAAGATGATGTTAGTTAACTCTACACCAGAAAGCCTGTTGACTAAAAGCGTGCCAATTGTTGTCGCAGGAGCTATATTTGGCACGGTGTATGGCCAAGTAAATGGTTTAATCATTTTAGGTTTTAGCGCAGGGGCCTTTGTCAGCTTATTGCTGACACTATTCTATGCTGGGGTTCTGAAACAAAAATTCCTTTCTCATGTAATAAATATTGCGCTATTTGGAACTTTCGGACTGTTGTCAAGCAGCCTTCACAGCGCCATTTTTTTTGTGATCTTGAGTATTGCATTCGTTTGGTTTGTCTTTTGGGTTACAGAGGCTAAGTATCGTGCGAACCTATTACCTTACCTTAGCTCTTCGCAAGTTGCATGGCATTACTTGTTTAGATTGATATGCGGTGCCATATTTCTATTTCTAATCACTCCGATTCTGGTAGTTTTGCCTTTATCGTTCAACGCGCAAGACTTCTTTACGTTTACTCCAGAGATGCTTCGGTTCGAGCCTGAGGGTTATTCTCTTAAACATTATCGTGATTTTTTGGGTTTGAGAGCGGACTCAAATGGTGAATGGTTAAGGGCATTCCAAAACTCGCTAATAATTGCTCCGCTTGCAACTTTGATATCGGTAACGTTTGGTACGCTTGCAGCAATAGGGCTAAGTCAGTCGCATGTCCCAATGAGACGTGCAATTAT